>JAPPPC010000381.1 GCA_028817685.1 Rhodospirillaceae bacterium | reverse complement strand
CCCCACAGCCCTGGCATCGTCTTCCTCGAGCGTCTCGCCAACGGCATCTTCCATGGCCTCGTCAAGGCTATCCGTATCGATCTCGTAGCGCTCGAGAATCGCCGTGCGCAGGGCCGCCGACACCCACCAATACATCCGTTTCGCAAGCTCAGGTCCCAATTCGCTCCGCTTTAAAACCAATTCCTGATAGTTGCGGCGGTCGCGGGACTGCTCAACAACAACCGCCAACGTATCGCCGGAGAACGCCGCCCTTTGGTTTTTAAGCACCGTCTCAACCACTTCGGAATTTTCGGTCTTCACCAACGCTTCGGTCACAGGTGCTGAAATCGTCTCACGCAGCGCGATTGCCAACTGATGCTCCAGGGTCTTGTTTCGGACGACTTCAATAAGATCGATGTCCTTCAGCACCTTGCTGCGTTTCAATACCGGTGCGGCGATCTCGATTTCATCGTTCGCCAGTTCAACCATGAGTGCGTGCGGTGCGCCCTCCACCTCCGCCAACCGCAGCGCGAGCTTTCGCCGCACCGAAGCTTCGACTTCCTTTATCAGGCGGCTCAAAATATCGGTCATCAACGCCCGTTCGTTATCGTTCAGGACGCTGCTCTCCTCGGCAAAAAAATCACCGGCGGCGGCAACAAGAAACTCCCGCCCTTCTCGCGAACGGTCGTGCGCCATGTCGAGCAGTTCCTGCACGCTCTCGACACTGGGCCGTTTGCGCCAACTTACGCTTTGTTCGGTTACGTCCATTTCAGTTCTATTAATGCCAAATTTCTTGTAAGTGATTGTCTATATTTATTTTTTTACCTAGCCGGCCGACTAGAGAGGTCTAATTGAACGGTTCCTGCCAGTTTAGATTAAATGTTGTTAAGGTCTGGTGAACGAACGCGCCGCCGGATCGACACCGTGGCAGTGCCTTTCGGGACTCATGGCGATAACCGAGCGGATGAGCAATCAGATTTATCCGAGCGCTCCAACCCAACGCACACTATTGCGCTCCACTGGATCAATTTTACGTCGCTGGTCTGCACGTTGGTGGCCGCGTAAGCCGTTCAAATAAACATAAAATTCAATCTACTATGTTGACGGACCTGCCCGATTTTAAACCTTTCTTAAGAGGTCATGCCTATTGTCCCCTCATCAACTGACCACAGATCCGAGAAACGGAGTATCGAATGGCTATCAGTGAAGTTGCAGGATCGGCAGCGTCGACTGTACTCAGCGCCTCCCAAACGGGCGGTGCGCAGCAGACCCTGCAGGCCTCGAACCAGACAGGCAATCAGGCCGGCGGCAGTTCGGCATCCGTTGCCAGCGCCGGGCAATCTTCCGGTGACAGCAGTGGAAGTTCGTCGAGCGGCGACTCGTCACGCGGCACACAGCTGGACATCACCGTCTAGTATTCCAATCGTGAAACTCCAAGAATTGGATTTCACGTGAATCGGAACTCTAGGAACCAATAACCAAAATCCGGTGGGGCTTGTCTGGACCGCATTCGCGGTCCAGATTACCGGTATGTCCGATACGAGTGCGCCACCGTCGAAACCCTACAAACCGCCGCAAATCGGCCCCCGCGTCCGGGAAGTCCCGGAAGGCGACAACAGGCCACGGCTGGTTTGCCCCGAATGCACCTATATCAAGTACGATAATCCGCTGGTCGTCGTCGGGGCGGTCGTCACTTGGGAAGACCGTATATTAATGTGCCGCCGTGCCATAGAGCCGCGCCGCGGCTACTGGACCATTCCCGCCGGTTACCTTGAACTGAATGAAGATGCCGAGACCGGCGCCATCCGCGAGGCGAAGGAAGAAGCCTGCGCCGATATCGAAATCGATGCCCTGCTCGCCGTCTACAACGTAACCCGGATCAGCCAGGTACAGCTCATCTATCGCGCGACATTGCGGTCGCCCGACTTCGCAGCGGGCGAAGAAAGCCTGGAAGTCGACCTTTTCGACTGGAAGGACATTCCTTGGGACGACATCGCTTTCCCATCGGTCCACTGGGCATTGAACCATCATCGCGAAGTGGCGAATCAACCGGTCTTCACCGCGCGGACAAATCCGCCCGTTTAGTCTCCCTCCGGTGACCCGGTTTCTTCAGGATCGACCTGGTATCGGCTGATCAGAGGTGCCTGACAGGCCGTAAACGCAAACGTGATCGCAAGCGCACCGAAGATCTTGTAGTTCACCCAAAAATCGGTGCTTTGCGTCCGCCAAACGATCTCATTGGCCACGGCCATCACCGCGAAAAACAGACCAAAGCGCAGCGTCAGCAAGTTCCAGCCCCGGTCCGTCAAGCTCCACGCCGCGCTGAACAATGGCCGCAGCAACGGCTTGCCCAAGGCGAGCCCGCCCAACAACACAACAGCGAACAGCGCTTGGACGATCGTTGGCTTCATCTTGATGAAGCGCTCGTCATCCAGAAGCAGCGTGAGACCACCGAACACCATGACGATGACGGCGGTCACCACCAGCACGATCGGGACGCGGCGCTCGACGATGTAGGAAACGGCCAGCGCGACCGCAGTGGCAGCCATGAACCAGCCTGTTGCCGAGATTAGATCCACCTTGTAGTAGGCGACCAAAAATATGCCGAGCGGCCCGTATTCGATCGCTGGCCGCAGCCAGGCAGGGGGTTTCTTTTCCATAGCGTGAATATAGGGAGCGGATACCCGGCCCGAAAGGGCGCCGTTCAGTCCGAGCCGCACCGCCAGTACCGCCAGGCGGCGCGACCGCGTCAAGCCGACGCAGGGGCAGTTGGTCGCAGAAGCTATCTATCAAAGCGCGGTAAGCTGATTTCAAGATGGTCCTACTTTCCAACCAGGGGAGCAGCATCATGTTTTATGAGTGGAACGACTCCATGAGTGTCGGCGTGCCACTGATCGACAACGATCACAGAGCGCTTATCCACCTGATAAACCGCTTGCACGAAAGCGTCCGTGCGCAAGATGCCTACGATATTCTGGACAGTTTACTGAACCGGTTGCTCGATTATGTCGACATCCATTTCACGCGCGAAGAGCGGGTGATGGAGGCCTGCGGCTACACCGAAGCCGCCGGTCATAAAGAAGAGCATGCGGCCTTTATCGCGCACATGCACGGCTTGCGCGACACGGTGAACGCGGAAACTGCGCCTTCGCAAATCGGCGATTTGGCCGAGTATCTGAAAAACTGGCTGAACCACCATATCCTGATACAGGACATGGCATACCGCAGAAGCGTCGAAAACAACCCTGACGCGGCGGGCCGTATCGCGGAAGCTTTCGGCCCCGGTTTGTATGACAAAATGCGGGAGCCGCCATCCCGTTAAGGTTAACAACCTTCCCCTCTCCGCCTCGGCATGGGCCTTGCACCCGCGTTAATATGCTATGCTGCTCGCGGGAGGATTAACCAATGACACGGAATGCTGCGATAGGGCTCCTGTTGCGGGAGATCGCGGAGGAGATGCCTATTGTCCTTCGCGCCCTGCCGGATGATCGCTTGTGGTCGGCCATGGTCGCCGGTCTCATGGCCGATCACAATGTCGACGAGCTGGCGGAAAAAATTGCCGACATGCCGGTATCGATCGAGGAACCGGCGGACTGGCGCGAATTCTACGGCGCCATGCGCGATATGGTTAACGAGACGGGTGTAACCGTCCGCTAGCTAACCGATCGGGTAAACCCTGAAAGCGTCGGTCACGCCGGTGCCAACGACTATCGCGCTATGCGCCGGCCCCTAGACGCCCTTTGTCATTTCGGCGCAGGTTGGCCGCGCCCTCGATCCCGTGTAATTGCGCCACGCCAGCCGCTGTAATAACGTCTGGCCAACTGACAAAAGGGAGATAGCGATGTCGAAGGGCAAGCAGCTACGCGATTTGATGGCCAGTGATGGCATGGTCCTGGCGCCGGGCGCCTATGATGGGTTGACGGCGAAGCTGGTCGCCAATGCCGATTTCTCAGCCGTCTACATGACCGGCGCAGGCACCTCCTGCAGCCTAGGCTATCCCGACTACGGGCTGATCACGATGAGCGAAATGGTCGCCAATGCCGGCCGCATGGCGGATGCGGTCGACCAGCCGGTGATTTCCGACGCGGACAATGGCGACGGCAACGAGCTCAACACCTTTCGTACGATCCGGGAATTCGAAAAGGCCGGCGTTGCCGGCGTCCATCTGGAGGACCAGGCCTTCCCGAAACGCTGCGGCCACCTGGAAGACAAGGAATTGATCCCGCTCGACGACTATGAGGCCAAGATCCGCGCCGCGGCAGATGCCAGGCGTGATCCAAACTTCGTTATCATCGCGCGGACCGACGCACGCGCCTCGCTCGGCTTCGAGGAAGCGGTTAAGCGATGCAATGCGGCACTGCAGGCCGGCGCCGACGTGGCATTCCTGGAAGCGCCGCAGACCATGGAAGAGGTCGCGGCCGCCCCGCGCGAAATCAACGGCCCCTGCCTGCTCAACGTGGTGCGCGGCGGCAAGACGCCGGAGGTCGAGTTCGCCAAGGCGAAGGAAATGGGCTACCGCATTGCCATCGTCCCAGGCCTGCTGTTCGTCCAGGTCATCGGCGCATGCGAACAGATTTTGTCGACGATGAAGTCGGAAGGAAAACATCCCGCACCGATCACCGAGATGAGCCCGGGCGGCGCCTTCGGGCGTGCCGGTGCGGCGGATTGGGATCCGCGGCGCGAGATCTATCGGGAGGCACCGCCGCACGCCGCGGAATGACCGTCGCGGCGAGCCGCGCGCCGAATCTCGCGGCTCAGGACGGGCTTAGCGCGCTCGAACGTGCGAAGCGTCAGCCGCTTATGCTGGGCCTGTTCCTGCCGATCCAGAACGGCGGCTGGACGATCTCGACCGCGCCGCGCGGCACGGACTGGTCATTCGACTACAACGCAAGGCTGATCGTGCAGGCGGAGGAGGCAGGCTTCGACCTCGCTTTCGGCCTGGCGCAGTGGCTCGGCGCGGAAGGCCACGGCGGCGCCACTCAATACCGCAAATACACGATCGATCCGTTGCTGGTAACCTCCGGTGTTGCGGCCCTGACGCGCAACATCATGCTCATCTCGACCGTTCACGTGCTGTATGGCTGGCACCCGCTGCATCTTGCCAAGCTGGGCGCGACCATGGATCACATGACGGGCGGGCGCTGGGGCCTGAACCTGGTGACTGGATTCCGGCCGAACGAAATCGACATGTTCGGTCTCGATCCAATTCCGCGGGACGAGCGCTATGTCCGCGCCGCAGAGTTTACGGAGATGCTGGACGCGCTGTGGCGGTCCGAGGAAGACATCAGCCGGACGGGCGACTACTGGTCCCTGAAGGACGCCTACGTGTCACCCAAGCCGGTGAACGGCCGGCCTATCCTGGTCAACGCCGGCAGTTCCGAAGCAGGGCTCGCCTACGCCGCGAAGTATTCCGATCTGATCTTCATCACCAGCCCGGGCGGCGCAGAAATCGGCGCTGCCCTCGAGACACTGCCGGCGCACACGGCGAAAATCAAAAGTCTGGCCGCGGAGCAAGGCCGCGAAATCCGCACCGTCATCAACCCGCACGTTATCTGCCGGGACACCGAGCGCGAAGTGGAAGAGGTGTGCCAGGCTATACTGGACGGCGAGGACGCGCCGGCTGTCGACAGTCTCGTCGGTACGATGCGCGAAGGGGACCAAGCATCCTGGCGCGGCCACGAACGTCGCCAACGGATCATCGGCGGCAACATTCAAATCTTCGGCACGCCGGAGCAGGTCGTCGAGCAGTTCGCCGCCCTGAAAGACGCCGGCTGCGATGGGCTGCAGATCAATTTTTTCGACTTCGCGCCGGATTTAGCCTATTTCGCGGACAACGTTCTGCCCTTGATGAAACAGGCCGGGCTGCGGAACTGACCGGTAGCATTTACAGGATGCTCGAAAATCCCCGCCAGTCGTCACACAGGGCGGCAAGGTCGCCACGCTTGATCTCACCCGGCACAACCACTTCGGCATAAAGGCCGAACAGCAGATCGGCTTCCTGAGTGATGGTCCGCAGCACGTCCGGCGCCTGTTCCAACTCCGCCTGCGCGCTGGTCACCATGACGCAGCGTTCGGTCGGCTCCAAAATACGCAGCCGCGCCGCCCCGATCGCCACCGCCTGACCGAGCCATTCATCATCCGGCGTCGGGTCGCGGACATCGTCGATCACGATGTTGGGCCGGAACCGCCGCGGATCGATCTGGCGGTCCGGGAGCCGGTCCTGCAGCCAGGCAAGTGCGCTGGTACTGATGATATGGACCGGACCGGCGTCAAAATGCAGGATCGCTTCTTCGCGGGCGAGGGTTACCGTCTGGCCCAGGAATCCGGACAGCGCCTCGTGAATATTCGGGTCGTCTCCCCGCATCGTTCCGCCATCCGGGAAACGAACGACCGGCACGTCATCCTCATACTCCGAGGCGAGCTCGAACAAGCGATCGATGCGACGAAACCTTCTTGTCGACTTGCCGCTGCCGAACTTCCCGTCCGTGTCGCGAATCGCGTAGAGGCGATCGCCGACGACACCGCGCTCCTCCAGGGTCACTGTCTCGCAGGCCTCACCGCGTAACGACTTTACCGGATAGCGCCAGAGCGCGTGCACGCGAAGCATCGCCCTAACCCCGCAGCTTCTCGCCCCGAGGGTCGTACGGCGCCTGGAAGCT
Source organism: Rhodospirillaceae bacterium (assembly GCA_028817685.1). Classification (GTDB taxonomy): domain Bacteria; phylum Pseudomonadota; class Alphaproteobacteria; order UBA8366. The sequence goes on along the minus strand of JAPPPC010000381.1, from coordinate 6,662 downwards.
GGCGGCGGCGGCGATTCGATCACCGGCGATCTCGATCTCGAAGCCACCCGCGCGCACCATGTCATCCACCGTCGTTTCGCCGGCTTGCACCAGGCCGATCGCAACGGTGCGATCAACCGTGTGACCGAAAGCCGCGCTCGACACCTGCCCGACGAATCCGCCGTTCCAGAGGATCGGTTCGCCGCCGATCGCCAGCGCCTCACGCTCCGACAAGGTGAAGGTGACAAGCCGCTTGCTCAAGCCCTCATCCCGCTGCCGCCGCAAGGCGTCCTGACCGATGAAAGCTGTATTCAGATCGATTTTCGCCGCGAACCCCAGCCCCGCCTCCAACGGTGTTGTCTCCGGCGTCAGATCATGACCCCAGGCGCGATAGCCTTTCTCAATCCGCAGGCAGGTCATCGCCGTGGTCCCCGCATCGCGCAAACCGAATTCAGCCCCCGCCTCGAACAACAGATCGTAAACCGCACCCGCGAACCCGATCGGCATGTAGAGCTCCCAACCGAGCTCACCGACGTATGAGAGCCGCGCGGCCCGAACCGGCCAGCGTCCCAACGCGATGTCCCGCCAGGACATATAGGGAAAGGCTGCGTTTGACAGGTCCGCGTCGCTAACCGTGGCGAGCAGATCGCGCGTCTTCGGACCAGCAAGCGCCAGCACCGCCGTACCCTCAGTCACGTCGTCGATGGTGACCTGTTCATCTTCCAGGTTCCGCATGATCCAGTCGCGGTCACGCACCGGCTGCGCGGTGCCGGTGACGATCAGATAGTCATCTGCCGCGTGGCGGAACACGGTGCAATCGGATTCATAACCGCCCTGGGAATTCAACATGCCGGTATAGATCACCCGGCCCGGCGTGGCGGACATGTCATTGGCGCAAAGCCGTTGCAGCACGCTCTCCGCATCGGGCCCGTGCACACGAAGCTTCGCGTAACTGCTCTGGTCAAACAGAGCGACATCGTTGCGCGCCGCCGCATGCTCCGCTGCGACATACCGCTCGAAGTCCGGTCGCGCAAAGGTCGGCGTCATATCGACGGACGCGCCGTCGGTGATGAAGAAACTGGGTCGCTCCCACCCCATGCGCTGGCTGAAATGCGCCCCTTTCGCTGCCTGCCGCGCGTGCAGCGGACCGTGCCGGATGTCGCGCGCGGTCTCGAACTCGCGGTGCGGCGCCTCCGTCACATAGTGGGTCGCCAGCACTTCCGGCGCCCGTTCGCGCAAGGCCCGCATGTTGTTGTGGAAGGGCGCGAAACGGCGGATATCGACTGGCCAGACATCTACCGTCGGCTCACCCGCGAGAATCCATTCGGCAAGCCACCGTCCGGCCCCGCCACTGCTCGCCATCCCGGCCGAGTTCATACCGCAGCCAAGGAAGAAACCACGCAGCTCCGGCGACTCACCGAGCAGGAACCGGCCGTCGGGCGTGAAACTTTCCGGTCCGTTCAACAGCATGCGCGCCTCGGCCCGCTCCAACGCGGGGATGCGGTGGATGCCGTTCATCAGCATCGGCTCGAAATGATCCCAATCCTCGGCCAGCAGATCGAACGCGAAATCCCGCGGCAGTTTGTCGAGCCCGATGGCGCGCGCATTCGGTTCGAAACTGCCGACCAGCAAACCGCCCACATCGTCGCGCAGATAAAGATGCGCATCGTGATCGCCCAGGGTCGGCAGGTGCCCGGTGATCTCCTCTAGCGGCTGGGTCAGCAGATAGAAATGCTCGCAGGCATGCAGCGGCGCCGATATGCCGGCCAGTGCCGCGACCGAGTGCGACCACAGGCCGGCGCAAAGCGCCACGGTCTCGCAGGCAATGGTGCCGTGCGGCGTCTCGACCCCTGTGACGCGGCCGTTCGTGACCGTGAAGCCTGTGACCGGCGCATCCTCGACGATCTGCGCGCCATTCGCCCGCGCTGCCTTGGTCAGCGCCGCGCAAAGATCGCTCGGATTGACCCGGCCGTCCTCCGGCGACCAGACGGCGCCAACCAGGTCGTCGGTGCGGATCAGCGGCCACAGCCGTCCCGCTTCCTCGGGCGAGACGACGTCCGCCTCGATACCGAACAGCCGTGCCAGCGAGGCCTGCCGTTTGATATGGGTGAACCGCTCTTCGTTGGTCGCGAGACTGAGACTGCCGGTCTGTACCCAGCCGGTCGATTGTCCCGTCTCCTCCTCCAGGCTCTGATACAGCTCGGCACTGTACTGGATCATCCGCGTGAGGTTCTCGCTGGAGCGCAACGCGCGCACCTGCGCCGCGGAATGCCAACTCGTACCCGAAGTCAGCTGTTTGCGTTCCAGCAGCACCACGTCGCGGCACCCCGCCTTGGCGAGATGGTATGCCGTACTGCAGCCCATGACGCCGCCGCCGATAACGACGACCCGAGCACTGGTGGGAAAGGGTTTGGGCATTACTGAGGTCCTCCTGCTGCCCTGCGATAAGGCAACAGGTGCGGCACGGTTTCAAGAGGATACCGTCTATCGGGCTGGTTCGTATCGAGGCAGGGCACCATTGTGTATAAGGCGGCAAGCGACGCATCGACCAAAAGGAAACATCATGCTCATCGCCCAGATCAGCGACACGCATATTTCCGAAGATGATGGATTTATGGAGCGGACCTACGAAACCGCCGCTTGTCTGCGCCGTGCGGTCGATCACCTGATCCAACTGCCCGTAAAGCCAGACCTGGTCATGGTAACCGGCGATTGCGTCGATACCGGAACGGATTGGGAATATGCCCGCTTCCGGGAGTTACTGCAGCCGCTCACGATGCCGGTCCATGTCATTCCCGGCAATCACGACGACCGGACAAGGATGCGCACGGTTTTTGGGGCCCAGGGAGCGCAGGCAATGGACGGGTTCGTACAGTATGTCGTGGACATCGACCCGCTGCGCCTGATCGCGCTCGACACGAATATCCCCGGCGCGCCGGGCGGCAAGCTCTGCGCGCAGCGGCTCGACTGGCTGGAGGCACGGCTGGCGGAAGTACCGGACAGGCCCACCGTGATTTTCATGCACCACCCGCCCTTCGCCACGGGTATGAAGGTGATGGACGGGATGGGCCTCGCCGATGCGGATGCGTTTGGCGCCGTGGTCGCGCGCCACCCCCAAATCGAGCGCGTACTGGCGGGCCATATCCATTGCACGCTGCAGCGGCGTTTCCACGGTACCATCGCCGCCAGCTGCCCATCGACCGCGACGCAGATTCAACTCGATCTGGCGCACCCTGAGCGGCTCAGTGTCTCCCGGGAGGGCGCCGCCTGTCTGTTGCACAGCTGGAGCGAAGAAACCGGATTGCTGACGAGCGTCAGCGAAATCAGCGGCCCCAGACCCGTCGATATCCTGTTCGATGGCGAAAAGTGGACCGTTTGAGTCGCGGCTAATCCCGAAAGTGCTGTTCGTAAACAGCGACGTTGTCCGAGAGGTCCGACCAGTCGCGGCGCGATCGAATATAGACATGCCGGAATTCTTGCCGCTCGGGGCTGAACTGGCTGGGATCGTCGAAAGCGCCTGCGGGTAAGGTCCGGATGCCCGGCGCCGCTTCCAGCGTGAAGCCTAGATTGCTACCGCAACGGCCGCAGAACGCGACGTCGAGCCAGCGGCCGGACTCGTCGGACACATGGCGATAGGTTGAGACCGTATCTCCGGACACTGAGACCTGATCTTCACGGTATACCACCTCGATCCCAAAGGCGGACCCAGTCCGGCGCTGACACCAATTGCAATGGCAGATCGTCACGCGCAGCGCTTCGCCTGTCGCGCCGAATCGCACGGCACCGCAAACGCACCCGCCTTCATTTTCCATCGCCAATTTCTGACCTGCCTGTTTCAGTTATCGTCAGGAAATAACGCATCGTACCTCGGATCGGCGTGTTCCCAACTGACATCCTGTTCGACCAGATAGTTGCGAAGCACGCCAAGGTCCACGGTCACCGGGATATTTATCGCAATTAAGGCGGCATTCGCCCTTCGTAGCTGCAGCCCAGTGCCACAAGACCTTAGAGAACGATGTCTGAGTCGTTTCCGTCTTCAACAGGGGAATCAAATATTACCCTGACGGTCCTGTTCCCCGGTTTTTCGACCACGCGCTCGAGAACGGGAAACTTTTCATCTTCGTCATACGGTGCATACACCTTGTCTTCCCAGGAAACGGAATAGGCGTGGAAAGGGCTGTTCGCGAGTTCGTAGACGTCCTCGCCCAGATCGATAGCCCACAGCGTCTCGACATCGATTTCACCACTATCATCGACCGTGCGGATCATCACCTTTGCGGTCGGTTCACCGGAGGTCATGGACGATGCCCTGCAAGTTCATCCCGCAATCGCTCGATCCCCATGCGCAGCAGCCGTTCGGCCGCTTCCGGGGAAACCCAGGCGGCGTGCGGGGTCAGGGTGACGTTATCGAGGCCGCGGAACGGACTGTCGGCGGGCAGGGGCTCGGTGCCGTAGACGTCGAGCGCAGCATGACCGATGCGGTTCTGGGTCAAGAGATCGGCCAGCGCCACTTCGTCGACCAGGGCACCGCGGGCGGCGTTCACCAAGACCGCGTGCGGCTGCAGCAGTTCGAGGCGGCGACGGTCGATGATGCCGCTCGTCTCCGGCACCAGATCGATGTGCAAGGTGACGACATCCGACCGCGCCATCAGATCGTCGATTTCAACAAGCTCCACCGAAACACCGTCGGGGACGCCACTGCGGTTCCAGGCAATGACCTTCATGCCGAGCGCGGATCCGAGCTGCACCATGGTGCGGCCGACGCCGCCAAGGCCGACCACACCCAGCGTCTTGCCTTCCAGTTCGAACCCACTGTCAGGGCGCCAGGTTCCCGCCCGCATTTCGCGATCGAGGCGCGCAACGCGCCTGACTCCGGAAAGCATCAGCGCCAAAGTGTGTTCTGCGATGGTACGGTTGCCGTAACCGGCGATGCCGTAGGCAGCAATCCCGCGCGCCGCGGCGGCTTCCATATCCACATAGCTGGCAACGCCGGTGCCAAGGAAGACGACGACCTTCAGGTCGGGCAGCCTATCGAGCAATCCGGCAGGCATCTTGGTATGCCCCTTGAGCACGCCAGTGCATCCGGCCAATAAGTCAGGCAGTGCAGCTGGATCAGGGTCGCCGATATGGAAGTCCAGGGACGGCAGAAGCTCCGCCATCCCTGGTGCGGTATCGTAAAGCGCCTTCATGCCGGCGCTACAATCGAAATAGAGCGCCCGCATGATGCCGTTCGCCCTATGAGGCGGCAGCGAGGCCGCGCTTGTCGTCAGCCTGGCGGTCGCGGCGGGCTTCACCCTCGGCACGCAGCGCGTCGCGGTTTTCCGGACCGATATAGTTATAGACGTGCCGCCAGCCCTCGCCCTCCGGCCACAGTACCGGTGACCGCACGGTTGTGCGCGGTGCAGAGGCCGCTTCAAGCAGGTCGATCGCCTGCGCCGCGATCGCCGCCTGCGCTGTCCGGTCGTAGGGCGGACCGGCCGGATTGCCAAGCGGGAAGTCGGTGAAGACCAACCGCGGGACGCCGCAATGCTCGACGATGTCCTTGCCGGAACCGATAATGACGGTGGGAATACCTGCTTCTTCAAGAGCGCGTGCAACCAAACTCACGGTTTGGTGGCAGACCGGTCATATGGGAACCAGGACGGCGACATCGGCCTGGTCCTCCTGGCACAACCGCACGATATGGGGCGCGTCCTGCCCCAGAGTCTGCTTCTGGCTATAGGTGGTCGGGACGCCGTGGAACCGCTCGGTCAGACCGCCGATGCGGCCTTCGGCTGCGAGAGCGTGCAGCGCCAACACCGGCAGATAGCTCTCCCGGTCGCGCATATGGGTCGTTTCCTTGTCCCAGGCGAGATACTCGGTATGTAGATCAGCCGGGGTACCGGTGGTCGGGCCACTCCACACTTCCTTGAGCTTACGGTTGCCGTCCTTCGGTCCGCCCGGCGGGCTGGAGGTGGTGACGATCACGATTTTGCTGTCTGCCAGCGGCTTCTTCAGCGGCGTGAAAGGCACATCATCGTACCGCGACCATTTGTAGTCATTGTTGTAGCCGAGCGCGCGGTAATAGCGCCGCGTGCGCTCCATATAGCCGACTGGGTCGGTGCTACCGATCTCCGTGTTCAAGTCCACGATTCACTCCATTCGAAAAAATTCGGGGCCATTTTGATCGAGACAGGCCTGCCGGTCCAGCGCTTCGCTATTTCTTCTTGCTCATGAACGCATCGATCACGGCTTGCGGCTCGCCTTTGGCGTAGGCTTCCTGCTGGCCTAACACACCAGCGCGAAAGGCGTCATCGAAGCCCGCGAGCGCAATCTCGCGGAACCGCGCCTTGGTACGTTTCCAGGCAACAGACGGTTTGGCCGCAAAGAGTTCGGCGACCTCACAGGCTCTGGCGACGACGTCCTTTGCCTCGACAAGATGGTTAACGAGTCCCAGCGACATCGCTTCCTCCGCGTCCAGGAGCCGGCCCGTCATCGACAGTTCCTGGTTCTTCGACCAACCGAGATGAAGGCTCATCCAGTACGATCCCATGACGCTGGGAATACCGGCATTGATTTCCGGCTGGCCCATCCGCGTCCCGGCATGGGCGACCCGCTGGTCGGAAACCAACGCCATCTGGAACCCGCCGCCGGCCGCAACGCCGTTCAACGCGGCGACTACTGGTTTCTCAGTCAGTAGAATC
>JAPPPC010000790.1:2069-3308 GCA_028817685.1 Rhodospirillaceae bacterium | reverse complement strand
CTCCAGGGGCTCGTGGGGATGGGCAGCGAGCTGATCCTTGTCGTGGGCGCATCGGCAACCACCGACCGTAGGGATGTCATCCCCGCCGCGATCGTTCGGGCGGGCGGAGAAATCGAGCATTTCGGGATGCCCGTTGACCCCGGCAACCTGACGGTCCTCGCCCGGATCGGCGACACGCGGGTGCTCGCGTTGCCCGGATCGGCCCGCTCGCCTCGTCCGGGCGGCAACGATCTCATCCTGGAGCGGCTCCTCGCCGGCATTCCGGTCGACGGCGACCACATCATGGGGCTTGGCGTGGGCGGCCTCCTCAAGGAAATACCGTCACGCCCCCTGCCCCGCACGCAGGCGGCCCCGAGAGCGGAACGGCCGAGCGCGTCAGGCACTCGTTTCGCCGCCGTCATCCTCGCGGCAGGCCAGTCCAGCCGCATGGGTGCGGTCAACAAGCTGCTGATCCAGGTGGACGGGAAACCCATGGTGCGCCACGCGGTGGACGCCGCGCGTGACGCGGGTGCCGCCCACATCGTCGTGGTGACCGGCCATCAGCCGGACGAATTGCGCGATGCAGCGGGCGACGGCGTTACATTCATTCACAATCCCGAGTATGCGGACGGTCTCAGCACGTCGCTGCGGACCGGCGTGTCCGCCGTCCCGAACGATTGTGACGGCGTCCTCGTTGCGCTGGGCGACATGCCACGCGTATCGGCGAATCACCTGCGCCGCCTCGTCGCCGCACACGACCCCGACGAAGGGCATCTTATTTGTGTGCCGACACGGAGCGGAAAACGCGGTAATCCTGTATTCTGGGATCGACGGTTCCTCGATGACATGGCCGCATTGGGCGGTGATGTCGGTGCAAAACATCTGATCGGGGAGCATGACGACGCGGTGGTCGAAGTCCCCATGGACGACGACGCCGTGCTGACTGATGTGGATTCACCGGCCGCGCTCGAACGCCTCGCGGCCGACGGGTCCGAGGTGAAGACATGATTCGGACGAGCATTCTCATTTTCGCATGCGTGCTGACAGGCCTCACCGTGACGGCCGCGCCGCTGCCCGCGGTGGCACAGGACAAGCCCACCTGCTCCATGCGCGACTGCGTCGAGTTCCACCGGCAAAAGAATTACGGCAAGGCTTTCGAGTGCTGGGACGCCCATGCGCGCCGGGGGAGTTCCGCCGCGCAGTTCTGTACCCCGTCAGGACTAGTTGGACAGAGTTGATGAATTAGGCCTGAGAGTGTTT
>JAPPPC010000790.1:0-1698 GCA_028817685.1 Rhodospirillaceae bacterium | reverse complement strand
AAAGCGTGATCGGGGATGGGGAGAGCGATACATGAGGTATTCCGCATCCGAGAAGCTGGAGATTATCCGGCTGATCGAAGGGTCGTCGCTATCGGTGAAACGGACGCTGGCCCAGCTTGGGATTCCGCGATCAACGTTCTATGGCTGGTACGACCGGTTTATCACCGGCGGTCCCGAGGCTCTGGAAGACCGGAAGCCGCGGCCCAGGAAAATCTGGAACAAGGTTCCTGACGACATCGCCACGGCAGTCGTCGATCTGGCCCTGGAAGAACCGGAGCTATCACCGCGGGAACTGGCGGTCACCTTCACCGAGACGCGCCGTTACTTCCTGTCGGAAGCGACCGTTTATCGGCTTCTCAAGGCACAGGACCTGATCACCAGCCCTGCTTATATCCTGATGAAGGCAGCTAATGAGTTCCAGCACAAGACGACGGCGCCAAACCAGCTGTGGCAGACCGACTTCACCTACTTCAAGGTCATCGGTTGGGGCTGGTTTTATCTGTCGACGGTCCTCGACGACTTCTCACGCTACATCCTGGCCTGGAAGCTTTGCACCACCATGACGGCCTCCGATGTGTCCGACACGTTGGACATTGCTCTCAAGACAGCCTGCTTGAAACAGGTCAGGGTGCGTCATCGGCCCAGGTTGCTCAGCGACAATGGACCGTCCTACGTCTCTGGCGAGTTGGCCAAGTGGCTTGAGGATCAGGGCATGACGCACACCCGTGGCCGGCCTTATCACCCAATGACACAGGGCAAGATCGAGCGGTGGCACAGGTCGCTGAAGAACCAGATCCTGCTCGACAATTACTACCTGCCCGGACAGCTAAAACACCGCATCGGGCAGTTCGTCACACACTACAACACACGGAGGTATCATGAGAGCCTGAACAATCTGACACCGGAGGACGTCTATCGCGGACGCGGTCAGGCGATCCTCAATGAACGGGAGAAAATCAAACGCGCGACCATGGAAGAAAGACGGCGGTTGCATCGCCAAGCCATGGCCGCCTAACATCAAACAATGGAGCCAGGCACTCTCATGTTCTGATGCTCAAACTGTCCGGATATCTCTGACGACATACAGTCCGTCGGGCAACTGAACAGTCTCCGGCGCGACACTGACCCACGGCGCCCCGTCGAATACAGACACGCTGGATGTGGTCACCCAATCCTTCAAGCTTGCCACAATCGAAAACCACCTGTTCTTTGACCATGCGAAGGCTGCTCACCCTATCAATATCCGGGATGCAAACAGATTCGGAATGCGGAAATCAGGGCCACAATCTCAACTCAGATTGCGCTTACCTTGGACTGAAGCTGGGACGCCCAAATGCGGCGCGCTGGAAAGTGATGGAAAAGATGGTGGGCCCGGCAGGACTCGAACCTGCGACATGACCGTTATGAGCGGTCCGTTCTAACCAGCTGAACTACGGGCCCGTAACGCCGGTGTGGCGGGGATTTCGTATAGCACGCCCGCGCGCATCGGCCGCGACGAAAAATGCCGGCGAAACCGCCGGCCTTCGTCTCTGTATCCCTCATGCTGAGCCTGTCGAAGCATGAGCAAACAAGCGCCTCTCCTTCGATAAGCTCAGGATGAGGCGCGTTTATTCCTAATGGTCGAGGAAGCTCCGGAGCTTGCGCGAGCGCGACGGATGCTTGAGCTTGCGCAGCGCCTTCGCCTCGATCTGGCGGATA
>JAPPPC010000418.1:1458-3308 GCA_028817685.1 Rhodospirillaceae bacterium | reverse complement strand
CGCCGCGCTCCATCGCGAGCTGGAAGATACCGGCGCCCGTCTCACCCATCGCCATGACGATGTCGCGGACCTCCTCGTCGCTGCCGATGCGGCTTGCGACGAACCGGTCGTCGGAGGTGAGGTGGCTGGGGCTACGTGACGTCGAGAAGCCCATGGCGCCCGCTGTGACGGCTTCCTTCACTGCGTTCTTCATCTTCTCGATATCGTCGTCGGTCGCATCCTCTTCGAAGGCACGCTCGCCCATGACGTAGGTGCGCAGGGCGGAATGGCCGATATAGCCGGCGTAGTTGATGCCCTTCGGCATCTTGTCGACGGCCGCCATATATTCCGGATAGGTCTCCCAGTCCCAGTTGATGCCTTCCAGCATGGCGCTGCGGGAAATGTCCTCTGCGCGCTCCAGATTACGGAAGACATAGTCCGCTTCGCTCTCGCGGCACGGCGCCAGGGTGAAACCGCAATTGCCCATCACGGTCGTCGTGACGCCGTGATAGCAGGAGCAACTGCCGAGCTGATCCCAGAAGACCTGCGCGTCCATATGGGTGTGCCCGTCGACAAAGCCCGGGGTCACGACATGCCCCTCGGCGTCGATGGTCTCTTCGGTCACTTCGCCGTTGATGCGGCCGATCTTCGCGATCTTGCCGTCCTTCACCCCAACGTCGCCGCGATAGCGCGCGCCGCCCGACCCGTCGACGATCATGCCGTTCTTCACCACCAAATCGTAGCTCATTGTCTTCCCCTTTTCCGCGAAGGCCTGCATCCGTTGTCCGGACAATAGTGGCATTTGGAAAGTAAGCCGTCCAATTTCGCGATGAGTCGGCAATGCCGGTTCGGTTTTGGGGCGCTATTTTCTAAGCCGTCCGCACGTCGTACACTTCTGCCAGGACGATGGTTCGGCCATGCACGTCCGGACAAAGTTCGTTAGGCATCAATGAAATCAAATAAAAAACTCAAAGCCGGAATTTTCGTGCTGGGCGTCGCGTTGGCCGGTTTCCTGTCATACGAACTCTTCTATTGGCTGACCCATGTCTACGAGTTCGATGCGCGTATCAAGACGGAGTTGACGACGCTGTCCAGCCGAGTCGATGCCAGCATCGAGAAAATCTACGTCAAGGAAGGCGACTCGGTCAGCAAGGGGCAATTGCTCGTGGCGCTGGACTCCGAGGTTGAGCGCTTGCGGATCGAAGGTTTCAAGGTCGACCTGGCGCGCGAACGGGCCCGTGTAACCAAATTATTGGCTGAGAAAGACGCGCTGGAGAAAAGTCTTCGGTCGCGCATGGCGACGAAAAACGAAGAAATTCGGGCCTTGCGGATCGAGCATCAGTCCATCAAGGACCGTCGAGACTTAGCAGCCAAGAACCTCAACCGATCGAAGATCCTGCACAAGAAACAGCTGCTGTCGTCCAGTAAATTGGAAGCCGAACAGGTTAAGGCACTGGCTCTGGCAGGGGAGTTGAACTTCGCCGCAGCCAAAGTGCGCGTCGCGGAACGGGAGCTGGATGAGATAAAGGCGTCCCGCTCGGATGTCGATGTCCTCGTATCCGAACTCGGTATCTCGAAGATCAATATCGAGAAGGTCAAAATCCTCATCAAGGAGTCGGAAGAGAAGCTGAAGCATCGTTTCATCGTCAGCCCGATTGACGGCATCATCGACAACATCTTCAAATATGAAGGCGAGCATGTGGAGGAGGCCGAACAGCTTGTCCTGCTGCACGACAAAAACTCCTTTTGGATAGAGGCCAATATCGAGGAAACGCAGTTGCGTCATCTCAAGGTCTCGCAAAATGTCGTCATCGATATCGATGCCTATCCGTTCGACAGCTTTGTCGGCACGGTAACGCGCATCGGTAGCG
>JAPPPC010000418.1:0-1448 GCA_028817685.1 Rhodospirillaceae bacterium | reverse complement strand
GCACTGCTGATCCTCGCTGACCGGATTGCCGATGATTTCGGGATTTCACGCGCCTGGCTTGGGCTTTATCTCTTTATCCAGAACGTGACGGCGATTGTCGCCGCAATGGGCTGCGGTGGCTTTATCCTGAAATACGGCGCCTGGCGTGTCAGTCAGATCTGCCTGCTGTTGATGGGCACGAGTCTGATCGTCATCGCCGGCGGCGTGTTGTGGCTTTACCCCTTGGGCGGCATCCTTTTGGGTGCGGGGGCCGTGTCAACGCCAGCCAGTTCGCATATTTTGGCGCGCCATTGCCCGCGACATCTGGCACCCATTGTTTTCTCCGTCAAACAGACCGGTGTGCCCGTCGGCAGCCTTATCGGCGGATTGCTCGTACCTGCTTTACTAGGCGTAGGGTTTTATCTCGCTACGTTCCGGGAGTCGGTTTATCTCGACGCCTATGGCACGGCGTTTGTGACGGCACTGATCGTCTATTCCGTGGGCGTCATGCTGCAGCCCTTTCGGACCTTCTTTGACTCCGACCGTGATCCATCCGTGCAGCCTTCCTTCTCTGGCGTTTCAGAGACGATGAAGATCGTCGTGTCCGATCCCAATCTGCGGGATCTCGCCTTTGCCGGCTTCGCGTTCGGCGGGTTGCAATCGATCTATTCCGGCTTCTTCATCCTCTACCTGATCGACGGGCTGGAATATAGCGAAGTCGATGCCGGTCTGGCCTTCGCCATCGCGAGCACGACGGCCGTTGTCGCCCGTATCCTCTGGGGCTGGCTGGGGAGTACGCTGGTCTCACCGCGGGTCGTGATGGGCCTGATCGGTCTGTTTGGATTCGTGGCGGCAGTGTTGACTGGCTATTACGATTTCGGCTGGAGCTTCACGGCGATCGTCGCGACGGCCATCCTCTACAACATCACCGCGTTGAGCTGGCATGGGGTGCTGCTGGCGGAAACGGCTCGCCTTGCTCCACCGGACCAGGTCGGCGGCGTCACCGGTGGTGTGCTGTCCTTCACATCGGTTGCGATGATGATCTATCCGGTGATCTATGGCACCGTGCTGTACGTCACGGACTCCTACGGCGCTGGGTTTTTCGTTGGGGCCGTGCCGTCGTTAATAGCGGCTTTCGTATTCTTTCGGCCTCCGGTGCAGAGGTCCTGGCTCAGGATCCTGCTCGACTCAATGCGCTGGGCGATGGTGCCCGCGCGTTTGGCCTATGCCTTCACAATCGCCGTGATCGGCGGCGTGGCTGGCGCTGTATGGGTCTATGGTGGGCTGAAGCCACCCCTCTGAAAATTTCATATTCCATGTGATCTGCCGTTTTCGTTCGCGCGTATCGAATACAAGTGATGATGGCGTTCGGTAGCGCACGTTCCCGTAAAGGTGGATCAATAAAAATTGAAACAAAGTCAATCCGATAGTTCTTTAAAAAAGAAAATCAGTACCTATTATAATAGTGG
>JAPPPC010000038.1 GCA_028817685.1 Rhodospirillaceae bacterium | reverse complement strand
GCTCTCGACCATATGAACGCCACAACCAATCCCGGATTCCCGGCGGGAGTTGCGGAATGACCGGCGAGATGCCTTTAGCCGAAGGCCTGAACCGGGCGCTGTCGCAGGCGATGGCGGAAGACCCTGCCGTACTGGTGTTGGGCGAGAATATCCGCGGCCAGGGCCGTGGCGAGATGCGCGGCCTGCAGGACTCCTATGGCGACGACCGCGTAATCGACTTCCCGATCTCGGAAGCGGCGATGACCGGCTTCGGCACGGGTGCGGCGCTTGCGGGTGGGCGGCCTGTGATCCATTTTCAGATCTCCTCACTGGTCTTTCCGTCCTTCGACCAGCTTGTCGATCAGGCCGCAAAACTCCCCTTGATGCTCGGCGGTCAAACTCATGTGCCGGTGACCTATCTGATCATGGGCTGTGGCGCCGCCGGCGGCCGCGCCGGGCAGCATTCCGATAATCCCTACCCCTACCTGATTCATGCCGGCATAAAATCCGTCATGCCGGCAACGCCAGCGGATGCCGAAGGTCTCACGCTGAGCGCGATCCGCGAAGACGATCCGGTTGCCGTGTTCGTGCCAGTGCGGCTGATGGGCATGACGGGCCCGGCCAACGAGTCGGCGGGTGCAATTCCTCTAGCCCAAGGCATCGTGCGCCGCGTGGGATCGGATGTAACCATCGTCGCAGTTGGCCATCTGGTACATGAAGCGCTTGCCACCGCCGAAACACTCGCGGCGGACGGCATTGACGCAGAGGTCTGGGACCCGCGCTCGCTTCTCCCGCTCGATCGGGACGCTCTTATCGCCTCGGTGAAGAAAACCGGCCGCGCAGTCCTGTTCGACGACTCCCATCGCAGTTGCGGTTTTGCCGCAGAGTTATCCAGCGTGATAACGGAGACTTGTTTCGGCGTGCTCAAGGCACCGGTCAAACGGGTCACGCGTGCCGACGTCACCGTCCCCTTCGGCCAGGCTATCGAGGACGAGATTCTGCCCGACCGGCGGCGCCTCGAACAGGCGATCCGCACCGTCATGGCGTGGCAATAGGTCGCCCCACTGCGCGAAGCTTTGCGGCTCGTTGCGCCCGCCCTTACAGTGGCGGGCAATCACACAAATCAGAATGAAGGAATAGGCGCATGCGGCTCGGAATGCTCTTGAGATACAAAGGCGAAAGTGGCGGTCCCGATATGGAACGCATTCAGGAGGCAGAACGCCTGGGCTTCGAGTCCGTCTGGACCGGCGAAAGCTGGGGCTGCGATACGGTGACGCCACTGACCTGGGTGCTCGCCCAGACCACCAAGCTGAAGGCCGGGGCCGGGATCATGCAGATGTCCGCCCGCACGCCGGCCTGCGCCGCAATGACGATGATGACCCTGAATGCCATGTCCGGCGGCCGATTCCTGATGGGGGTCGGCCCCTCGGGTCCGCAGGTGATCGAAGGCTGGCACGGTGAGCCGTTCGGCAAGCCGCTGATGCGCACCAGGGAATATATCGCGATCCTACGCCAAATTCTGGAGCGCAAGGAGCCCCTTCGGTACGAAGGCGAGCACTATCAGATCCCCTATGCGGGCGAAGGTGCCACGGGTCTCGGCAAGCCGCTGAAGAGCATCCTGCACGGCGACCCCTCGAACCCGATCTATACCGCATCCTTCTCACCAGCCGGCCTGCGGACCGCCGGAGAAGTCGCCGACGGCACTCTGCCGATCTATATGTCGCCTGAGCAGACCGACCTGATCACGGGCCCATTGATGGAAGGCATGGCGAAGGCACAAGGCAACAAAACCCTGGCGGATTTCGACGTAGCCCCCTATGTGCGGGTCGCGCTGGGCGACGACCTGCAAGCCTGCCGCGACGCCATCAGGCCGGAACTAGCGCTCTATATCGGCGGCATGGGCGCACGGGAAAAGAACTTCTACAACGACTATGCCAAGCGCCTCGGTTACGCCGACGCCGCTGTAAAGATTCAGGACGAGTTCCTGAGCGGCCGCCGAGCGGAAGCAGCAGCGGCCGTGCCGGATGCGCTGATCGACGAGCTTTGCCTGGTCGGCTCCGCGGACCGGATCAAGGACCGCTTGCAGGCCTGGAAAGAGGCCTCGAAGTCAAACGCCGTGGGCACGATGCTGTTGGGCAACGCGTCAGTGGACGCGATGCGCGTCATCGCCGAGGCGGCTGCCTGACCAAACCAACGCAGCGCGCGAACGCCGCGTTCATCCTATGACCGGGGATCAACAGGGCAGCATCTTCAAGGGCATGGCCTGGATGCTGGCCTCCACATTGCTGTTCGTTGGCATGACCGGAATCGTGCGCCACCTCGGCAGCGACATGAGCGCGCCGCAGGCCGCCTTCATCCGCTACGGGTTCGGCATCCTGCTGCTGTCGCCCTTCCTGATACGCATCAGAGCGCGTGAAATCGCCAGCCGCCGCATGGGTGTGCACGCGCTGCGCGGTTTCGTGCACGGCTTCGGGGTCATGCTGTGGTTCTTCGCCATGGCCCGCATTCCGATCGCCGAAGTCACGGCGCTGGGATTTACAACGCCGATTTTCGTTACCATCGGCGCGGCGATCTTCCTGGGCGAACGGTTCCGATTCCGGCGGATGATCGCCGTGCTGTTCGGCCTGTGCGGCACTCTCGTCATCATCCGCCCCGGCTTCGTGACGATCGAGATGGGAACCTGGGCGATGCTCGTCGCGGCCCCGCTTTTCGCCGGCTCCGCTCTTGTATCGAAGAAACTGACCGAAACCGAGTCCAGCGCAGTCATCATCGCTCTGATGTCTCTGTTCGTCACCCTGACCTTGTTGCCCTTCGCACTCGCCACCTGGCGCGCGCCAACCCCGGAGGAGCTGGCCTGGCTCTTCACCGCTGCAAGCTTCGCCACCTTGGGCCACTACACGCTCACGCAGGCCTACAAGGCGACGGAGATCACCGTCACCCAACCGCTTTCCTTCCTCCAACTCGTCTGGGCGGCGATACTCGGCTACTACGTGTTCGCGGAAACGCCGGACATTTGGACGATTGCCGGGTCGGTCGTGATCGTCGGCAGCGCGACCTACATCGCGCACCGGGAAGCTAGGCTGTCGCGCCCGCCAGCGGCCGTTGGCCCGCAAGCCACAACAGAAAGCAGATGATCGACAGATTGCCGAGGTTGAAGATCACGCCGGTGACGAACGCCCATTGATAGTGGCCGGTCAGGTCGAAGATCCAACCGCCGAGCCAGCCACCGAGCGCCATGCCGGTGGTGCCGCACATGAAGATCACGCCGATGCGCCAGCCGGCCTCGCGCGCCGGGAACAGCTCACGCACCGCCAATGTGTAGGCGGGCACGATGCCGCCATAGGCGAGCCCGAACATACCCGACAGGATGTACAGACTGGTCAGCCCATCGACCCAAATGTAAGAAGACAATGCGAGCGCCTGCAGACTGGCGCCGATCAGAATCGTCTTAAGGCCGCCGATCTTGTCGGACAACCATCCGAACCCCAGCCGGCTGGCAAAGGAACAGGCGAGCAGAAAACTCAACATACGGGCGCCGTTCGCCGCACCGAAGCCCAGGTCACTGCACATGGCGACCAGATGGACGGCCGGCATCGCCATGGCGACGCAGCAGCCGATGATCGCGAGACCAAGCAAGATCAAAGTCAGCATCGGTGCTGACCGGATGTCATAGACCGCACCGCCGAGGCCGGTCGAAGAAATTTTTTGCGCGGGCGGATTGCGACGCAAGACGAGGCTGAGCGGCACCATGGCGCAAAAGGCGAAGACGCCGAACCAGAACCAGGTCTCGCGCCAGCCGGCCTCGTCGATGCCGAACTGGAAGACGTTGGGCCAAATGGCGCCGGCTATCGCTTGACCGCTGGCGACGATGGCGACAGCCATGCCGCACCGTCGGTCGAACCAGCGCGTGGCGTTGGTCATCAGCGGTGCCAGCACCGTACCGACACCGCACAGCCCGAGCAGCAGCGCACAGATCAAAAGTAAACTGCCATAGCCGGTGACCCGACTGACCAGCACGGCGCCCAGCCCGATCATCACCGCGCCGAGCAGCGAGACGCCGCCGACTCCGCGCCGGTCCGACCAGTAGCCCATGAGAATGCCGCCGACGCCCGCGAAGATCATCATCACCGCATAGGCGGCTGACGGTATCGATCGGGGCCAATCGAATTCGGCGGCGATGGGTTTCAAACTGACGACGATCAAATAACTGACGCCGATCGCCGTGGCGACGAGCAAATGGGAAGCGCCGGCGATCACCCAGCCATAGGGTGTCTCGACGCTATCGGCGGCGGGGTCGCTCATGGCCCCCGCCGCCGCTTAATCGAACGGATTACTGTGCCGTCGAACGCTTCGTCGGCACGATGCGCGTGACGACCATCTTGTCGCGGTTGAGCAATTTAGGAATGCGCGGCGCGATGTCGTTCTTCCAAGTGTCGCTCTCATAGACCGCCTTGTAGAGCTTCTTCCGCTCGGCCTCGCTGCGGAAGCGGCGCATCCAGATGTAAACGGAGTCATCCGTCTCGCCCTGATAGCTGCCGGTGATCACCATGCCCTTGGACACCTGGAAAGGAATGATCTCCTCTTCCATGATCTTCAGCCATTCCTTCATCTTGCCCCGCCGGACCTTGTACTGACGCAATTCATAGAAAGCCATTTTGCCTCTCCTGTTCGTTAATTCGGCCGCCGCCTCCTGGCAATTGCGACTCGGCCCAGACGATGATGCGAAGGACGCCTGGATGCAACCTTGTCTTTCGCACAATCTGTTTATGCCGGTAGGTTGCCTGTGAACAGGCGCCGCCCGTTTCGACCCTTCCATCGAGATCGAAGCATTTTGGTGCCGGATTTGTTAAGCTGAAACAACTTTGGAATGCAGATGGGGATCAGGTCCGCTATGGCCATGCAAACAATCTATGAAGCGCCGCGTCCCGCGGCGAAACCTGGCGAAACCGTTGTCACGAGCACCTGCGGTCACAATTGCGGCGGTCGTTGCGTCGTCAATGCGCACGTCGTCGATGGCAAGATTGCGAAGATCTCCACGGACCAGCGGCGCTGGAATCCGGATCATCCCCCCTTGCCCGCTTGCGCGCGGGGCGTCGGCCAGATCGAGCGCGTCTATCATCCCGATCGGATCAAGTATCCAATGCGGCGCACCGGTCCGCGCGGCTCCGGTCAGTTCGAGCGCATCTCCTGGGAGGAAGCACTGGACGAGGTCGCCCGCGAGTTACTGCGCGTGCGCGAGACCTATGGCAACGCGGCAATCCTCGACGGTTCGCGCTCTGGCAGCACCTCGAAACTGCACAGCCGGGCGACCGCGCAGCGGTTCCTGCACATGTTCGGCGGCTGCACCGATCTGTGGTCGAACATGTCCTGCGAAGCGGAAATTTTCGCCATCCGGGCCACCTTCGGTCCCAAGATTCACTACAAGGCGGCGGGGCGGGAACCGACCGACTACGTCAACTCGAAGCTGATCCTGGCCTGGGGTTGGTCCCCGGGCGACGGCCATTTCGGCACCGGGACCATGGCCTACCTGAAGGAGGCGAAAAAGCGCGGCGTGCGCATCATCTGCGTCGATCCACGGCGCCACCGGACCAGCAAGCAAGTTGCCGACGAGCATATTTTCATCCGCCCCTCCACCGATGCCGCGGCGCTTATCGCCATGGCGCAGGTCATCGTCAGTGAGGGCTTGCACGACCAGGCCTTCTGCGACCGTCACGTGCTGGGCTTCGATGAAGCCACGCTTCCAGAGGGTGCGCCGCCAGTGTAGTCCTACCGCGCCTATCTTATGGGCGAAGCCGACGGAATCGTGAAGACGCCGGAATGGGCCGAACCGATCACGGGCATACCGGCGGAGACCATCCGTCGGCTGGCAATCGAGTTCGGCTCCGCAAAACCGGCGGCGATCCAGGGCGGCTACGCGCCGGGCCGCACCGCCTATGGCGAGCAGTTCCACCGCGCCGCCTACGCGCTGGCCGCGATCACCGGCAACACCGGCGTGGTCGGCGGTAATTCCGGCGCGAGCAACGGCGCGACGGGATATATGGGAATCGGCGGCCTGCCGGCCGGGCAGAACCCCATTGACTCGCAAGTCTCCGCGCCGCTGCTCGCCGACTTCCTGGCCAAGGGCAAGGAAGGCGGTTATCCGGCCGACATCAAACTGATCTATTCCAGCGGCGGCGACATCTTCAATCAGGCGCCGAATGCAAAGAAAATCGCGGACTCGCTAGACAATGTCGAATTCATCGTCGGACAGGACCACTTCATGACCCCGACGGTACGCCACGCGGACATCGTGCTGCCGGCGACGACCTTTTGGGAACGCAACGATATCCATCTGCCCTGGGCGGGCGCCGGCCATTACGCGATCTATATGAAGCAGGCGATCGAGCCGATGTATGAGTGCCGCAACGATATCGACATCTTCGCCGATCTGGCGCTACGGGTCGGCATCAACGGCTACAACAACCAAACGGAAGAGGAATGGTTGCGCGAATTCGCCGACGGCAAGATCGACGATTTTGACGCGTTCCGGGAGAACGGCGTGGCGCGTCTGCCCGAACCGGAAGATGCGGTCGCCTTCGCCAAACAGATCCGCGACCCGGAGAACCACCCCTTCTCGACGCCGACTGGCAAGCTGGAACTCTATTCGACCATGATCGCGGACAATCCGGATCCGTTCGGTCTCGGTGAGATATCGCCGATCCCGACCTGGGTGCCGCATGCGGAGGACAATGCTGCGTACCCGTTGCGCTATTGCAGTTCGAAGTCGCGGGCACGAGCCCACTCCGTGCATGGCAACCAACCCAAGCTGGCCCGGGTCGACCCGGACGATGTGTGGATCAACACGCAGGACGCCGCCGCACGCGGCATCGAAAATGGACAGCAGGTCAAAGTGTTCAATGAGCACGGAGCCACACTGCTGCCGGCGCGTGTGACCGACGATGTCGCGCCCGGGATCGTGACGATCAAGGAAGGCGCCTGGTTCACGCCGGACGGAGAAGGCGTGGATACGGAAGGGTGTGCCAACGCCATCACCGAAGACTTCTCCGCGCCGAGTGGTGCGACGACCTACAACACCAACTTCGTCGAGGTGCAGCCGGCCTGAGGCGTACAGCGTCACCACACCGTAGTGCGGGAAATCCGCACGCCGGATCGGGATCGAAGAAATTCGTCGACGGATTTGCTAGAGTTATCGAGCCCTAGCAAATAAATCGGGAAAAGATCCGTCATGGCGACGCAGACCGTATACGAAGCCCCGCGCCCCGCCGCGAAGCCCGGCGAAACTGTGATCACGAGCACCTGCGGCCATAATTGCGGCGGCCGCTGCGTGGTCAACGCGCATGTCACGGACGGAAAGATCGCCCGGATCAGCACCGACATGCGGCCCTTCGACCCGGAGCATCCACCCCTGCCCGCCTGCGCGCGCGGTGTGGGACAGATCGAGCGGATCTATCACCCGGACCGGCTGAAATACCCGATGCGACGCACCGGCCCGCGCGGCTCCGGTGAGTTCGAGCGCATCTCCTGGGACGAAGCACTGGAGGAAGTCGCAAGCGAATTGCTGCGCGTGCGCGAGACTCATGGCAACGCGGCGATCCTGGATGCCTCGCGGTCCGGCAATTTGTCGATGCTGCATAGCCGCTCCGGCGCCAAACGTTTCCTCAACATGTTCGGGGGCTGTACCGATCTGTGGTCGAGCATGTCCTGCGAGGCGGAGATCTTCGCGGTCCGGCATACGTTCGGCCCGAAGATTCCATACAAGGCCGCCGGTCGCGAGCCGACCGACTACGTCAACTCGAAACTGATCCTGATGTGGGGCTGGTCGCCCGCCGACGGCACCTTCGGCACCGGCACGCCGCAATTTCTGAAACATGCGAAGGAACAGGGTGTTCGTATTGTTTGCGTCGATGCCAGACGGACACGCAGCAGCAAACAGCTGGCCGACGAGCACATTTTCATAAAGCCCTCGACCGACGCCGCGATGCTGATCGCGATGACCTATGTCATCGTCAGTAAAGGGCTGCACGACCAGGCCTATTGCGACGCCTATGTGCAGGGCTTCGACGAGGCGACCTTGCCCGACGGTGCGCCCGCGGGAAGCTCCTACCGCGCCTATCTGATGGGTGAGAGCGACGGGGTCCCCAAAACACCGGAATGGGCAGCGGAACGGTGCGGCGTGCCGGCGGAGACGATCCGCAGGCTGGCCCTGGAATTCGGCAGCACCAAGCCCGCGGCGCTGCAATGCGGCTACGCACCCGGCCGGACGACCTATGGCGAGCAGTTCCATCGCGCGGCCTACGCGCTGGCCGCGATCACCGGCAATATCGGTGTGGTCGGCGGCAACACCGGCTGCAGCAACGGCGCGACGGGCCGGGCCGGCGTGAAGGGGCTGCCGGAGGGCGACGACCCGATCGATTCCAAGATTTCGGCGCCGGAACTGGCCGATATGCTGGCGCGCGGCAAGTCCGGCGGCTATCCGGCGGACATCAAGCTGATCTATTCCTGCGGTGGGGATTTGTTCAACCAAGCGCCGAACGCCAACAAGATGGCCCAAAGCCTCGATGGCGTAGAGTGCATTGTCGTCCAAGATCACTTCCTGACCCCGACAGCACGTTGCGCGGACATCGTCCTGCCGGCCACCACCTTCTGGGAACGCAATGACGTGCATGTCCCTTGGGCGGGCGCGTTGCATTACGCGATTTACATGAAGCAGGCGATCCCGCCTATGTATGAATGCCGCAACGATATGGACATCTTCACCGACCTGGCGCAAAGGGTTGGCATCAACGGATACAACCTGCATACCGAGGAGGAATGGCTGCGCGACTTCACGAAGGACGTGGTCGACGATTTCGACGCCTTCAAGGAGAACGGCGTCGCCCGTTTCCCAAAACCGGAAGATGCGGTCGCCTTCGCCAAACAGATCCGCGACCCGGAGAACCACAAATTCAGCACGCCGTCGGGCAAGATCGAGATCTACTCCTCGACGATCGCGGCCAAACCGGACTTCTATGGGCTCGGCGAAATTCCACCGATCCCGACCTGGATTCCGCCTGTTGACCCGGAAACCGACCCCGATGCGGCCTATCCGCTCGCGCTGATGAGCGCCAAGTCGCGGGCCCGCACCCATTCGATCCATGGCAACCAGAAAAAGCTGGCCCGTGTCGACCCTGAAAACCTATGGATCAACAGTGCGGACGCGGCCGCCCGCGGGATCGTGGATGGCCAACTGGTACGTGTCTTCAACAGCCAGGGCGTCAGTGTCCTGCCAGCCCGCGTCGATGACGATATCGCCCCAGGTGTCGTGGGCATGAAGGATGGCGCCTGGTACACGCCAGGCCCGGATGGCGCGGATACCGAGGGTTGCGCCAATATCCTGTCCGTCGACCGGCCCTCACCGGCAGGCGCCACGACCTACAACACCAACTTCGTCGAGGTGGAACCGGCTTAGACCATGGCATTCCGTAAAATCGCCGTATTGGGGCTCGGAAAAGTTGGCGCGCTGGCCGCAACCCTGTTGCACGAGTCCGGCTTCGAGGTCACCGGGTTCGACAATCGGCAGCGCCGCCGCGTGTTGTCCTTCGATTGCCGCGAACTGGATGTCTCGTCGTTGGACGCATTGGGCGCGACGCTTGCCGCGTTCGACGCCGTACTGTCCTGCCTGCCCTATCACCTCAACAAGGGCGTCGCCGAAACGGCACACCGGCTCGACCTGCATTATTTCGATCTGAAAGAGGACGTACCGACGACCCAGGCGATCCGCGATATGGCCAAAACGTCAAAAGGCATCATGGCCCCGCAATGCGGACTGGCGCCGGGGTTCGTCGGCATTGTCGGTGCGCATCTGGCCGAACGTTTCGACACGGTGCGCTCGATCCGGCTGCGGGTCGGGGCCCTGCCGCAGCAACCCACGGGACTGCTCGGCTATGCCTTCAACTGGTCGCCGGAAGGCGTCGTCAACGAGTACCTCAATGATTGCGAGGTCATCGAAGAAGGCGTCCATAAATGGGTCTCACCGATGGAGTGGATCGAAACCGTCTATGTGAATGGCGTCAAGCTCGAAGCCTTCACGACGTCGGGGGGCCTCGGCACCATGTGCGAGACCTATGATGGCAAGGTCGACAATCTCGACTACAAGACCATGCGCTATCCCGGTCACGCTTCGCTGATGAACTTTTTCTTTCACGAGCTATTGATGCGCGAGCAGCGCGACGTGGCCGGACAAATCCTGACCCACGCCAAGCCGCCGGTCGACGACGACGTGGTCTATGTCCATGTTTCTGCCGAAGGTCACGCAGACGGCAGGCTCGAGCGCGAAGAGTTCGTGCGCGCTTACACACCGATCGAGGTCGCCGGAGAGATGCGCACCGCCATCGCCTGGACCACTTCGGCTTCGGTCTGCGCCGTGATCGAGATGGTGCGCGACGGATCGCTGCCGGCGCAGGGCTTTCTTAAACAAGAAGAGGTCTCGCTGACGCCTTTTTTGCAAACCAGGACCGGCAGGCTGTACGAGGGCGGCTAACGGTCATAGGCTATCCCAACAGTTGATTTGGGAGGCCCGCATGACAACGACACATTTCAAGAACACCGATTGGATCGTCGCCTGGGACGAGGGCGCGCAGAGCCACACCTATATCCGCAACGGCGATCTGGTGTTCACCGATAACGAGATCACCTTCGTCGGCAAAGGCTATGACGGTGCCGCCGACACGGTCATCGACGGGTCCGACCTGTGCCTGATCCCGGGCTTTGTCGATATCCACGCCCATCCGGCGAGCGAGGTCTTTTACCGCGGCATCCGAGAGGATCACAGCGTACCCGAACATCATATGACCGGGCTTTACGAGCGCTCTTGCGCCTTCAGTATCGAAAAGGAGGCTCTGAAATATGGCGCGGAAGTGTCCTACGCCGATTTGATGATGAGCGGCGTTACCACTCTGGTCGACATCGTCTTCCCCTATCCCGGCTGGACCGACGTGATGAAGCGCAGCGGAATGCGCATGTACGCCGCGCCCGGCTTCAACACCGCGACCTGGTACCGCGACAACGCCCACCAGCTCAAATATCACGAGAACATCGCCCAGGGCGAAAAGGATTTCGCTGCGGCGATGGAGTTGATCGACGAACTGCGCGCGGACAATACGGGGCGGCTGAACGGCATCGTCTCGCCGGTGCAGATCGATAACAACACCGACGAGATCCTCGTGGAAAGCCACAAGGCGGCGAAGGAGCGTGGCGTCCCCTGGACGACACACGCCTCGCAATCCGTCGTCGAGTTCAACATCATGGTCGAACGGCACGGCAAGACCCCGATCCAGTATCTCGCCGATCTCGGCCTGCTCGGCCGCGGCACGATCCTGGGCCATGCCATGGTGATCGACGACAATGACTGGGTGCGCTGGCACAGCGAGACCGATCTGAAACTGCTCGGCGAAAGCCACACCGCGGTCGCCCATTGCCCGACGCCCTTCATGCGATACGGCACCACGATGCAGCATTTCGGCCGTTACAAGGATGCCGGTGTCGTCATGGGGATCGGTACCGACACGATCCCGCACAACTACATCGAGGATCTGCGCTACGCCGCGGTCCTGGCCCGCGTCGCCAGTCATAACGGGCACGCGGCAAGCACCGCCGACGTGTTCCATGCCGGCACGGTCGGCGGCGCGGAAGCGCTTATGCGCGACGATCTGGGCCGGCTCGCGGTCGGCGCCAAGGCCGACATCGTCGTGCTCGACGGCACGCATCCGGTGATGATGCCGCTGCGGGACCCGCTCGCGAGCCTTATCCACTCCGCCGCCGAACGAGCGGTGAAGGACGTCTATATCGACGGCATCCAGACCGTGAAGGATCACCAGTGCTTGACCCTCGACCGCGAACGCGGCCTCGCCAAGGTCGCCGAGGCGCAACCGCGGATGGAAGCCGGCGTCCCCGACCGCGATTACCTAAACCGCAGCAGCCTGGAAATCTTCCCACTGTCGCTGCCGATGGCGGGCGACTAGAAATTTCCCGTTCCATCGGCAATCATCCCGACCAAAATCGGTAAGAGATAAAGCAAAGGAAAATTTTCATGACCGCAGCCGCCGCCCTCGATCATACAATTGAGGCCTACAATCTCTCCGCCGCGTCAGAGAACAAGATCCACGATGACACGGTGGCCCGGAAGTTCGGGTTCGAAGGCGGGCTGGTGCCGGGTGTCGAGGTATACGCCTACATGATGCACATCCCGGTCGCCCGCTTCGGCCCGGATTGGCTGTCGCGCGGCACCGCCGATTGCCGCTTCCACAAACCGGTCTACGACGGTCGCAACGCGACGGTTTCCGGCAGCGTCACCGATGGTGAAAGCATCGCCTTGAAGGTCGAAAGCGAGGGCATTCTCTGCGCTACCGGCCAGGCCGGCCTCGGTGCGGCACAGACACCGCCGGCCACGGACGAAATTCCGACAGCCGCCCTACCCGATCATGATAGCCGCCCGGACGCCGCACCGGAACATCTGGTCGAGGGGCAAGT
This sequence comes from Rhodospirillaceae bacterium, assembly GCA_028817685.1. Classification (GTDB taxonomy): domain Bacteria; phylum Pseudomonadota; class Alphaproteobacteria; order UBA8366. Next base: position 867 of record JAPPPC010000038.1, on the reverse strand, counting down.
GATGGGTACGCACGAGATTACGCACAGCGCGGAAGAGAATGCCCAATATGTTGCGGACGTCCGCGAAAGCCTCGGCCTCTATGTCGAGGATGGCATTATCCATCCGGGACTGATCCTGCGACTGTGTAACAAGGCGCTCTCCCTGAATGTGCGCCTCGGCCCGTGGATCCATGTCGGCAGCGCCGTGCAGAACTTCGAGCCGGCCAAAGTCGGCGACCGGCTGGCGGCGCCGGCGCGCGTGATCAAGGAGTATGAGCACAAGGGCCACCGTTTCGTGGAGCTCGACGTGATCGTCACGGCGAATGACGAGACGGTCGTCTCCCGCGTCCACCACACCGCGATCTACCGCCCCCGCCAAGTGACAGGTGGCTAAGCGCTAAGCGAAAAATCCCTGATAGAGGTAGCCTGCAGCAAGCGAGCCGGCGACGCCGAAGAATATGTAGGCGATGAAGACCGACTTGCGGACTAGGGCAAAGACGCCCATGGCGGCAGGGATGCTCGTTACTGCTCCGGCTGTCAGGAACGCGAGCGCCGCGCCGGGCGCCGCCCCCATCTCGACCAGCCGCGCGACCATGGGGATCGCTGCGAAGCCGTTCAGATAGGCCGGGATGCCGACTGCCGTGCTCGCCGGTACCGTCCACCAGTCGCCGGAGCCGAGCACGCGGCCGACATATTCGGGCGGCAGGTAGGCGACCATGAGGCTCTCGATGACGAAAGCCAGGCTGAGCCATTTCAGCAGGAAAGCGCCGGACGACAGTGAGGTCTCCCGAAACAGAGTGACGCGGTCCTTCTCCTGCCAGAACTTCCACAGCAGCGGCCGGTCGACCTTTAGCGCGTTGCTCGCACAGCAGCCGACGACACCTGCTT
>JAPPPC010000542.1:962-3325 GCA_028817685.1 Rhodospirillaceae bacterium | reverse complement strand
TGAAGTTCGATACACCGTTATTCTTCGCCAGCCCCTCCCGCTTCGCCTTTGCCAAATCGCCCAACGTCTCCGCCAACGGCACAGAGGGTTGCGGCCAATGAATCAGAAGCAGGTCGACATAGTCGAGACCCAGCGTTTCCAGACTGGTATCGACCGAACGCGCAAAAGCGTCGGCGGTTGCATTCTCCTCGGTCACCTTTGTGGTCACCCAGATGTCCGCCCGGGGTACGCCCGATGCGCGAATGGCGTCGCCGACCCATTGCTCCGATCCGTACTTTCGTGCCGTATCGATGTGTCGGTAACCACAATCCAGCGCGTATCGAATGAGTTCAACCGCCTTCTCGGGTTCCGGAAACAGCATGGTGCCATAACCGACAACGGGCATGGCTGCACCGCGCACGGCGCGTGTTGGCATATCAATGGACTCCATGTGCCTTCTCCCAGTTGCAAGGCCTACCGGTACCGCGTCGCCGACGATCTCAACCGAAATAGAACTGTTTCAGTTCGTCGATTCGTTGCTGTTCCGGCCGATGGTGAAAATAGCCACGTCTGGCGACGCTCATGCCGCTGCTGCGCCTCAGGGACCCGCGCATCTCCGCTGCCTTGCGCGTCGGTGCAAAGCCATCAATGATGGGAACGTCGAAAACCCGGTGGATTCCATTCCGGTGCAACAACAATCCAAGCGGTCCTTCGCCGGCCAAAAGCACATCGACGCCAGCGCTCTCAATCAGTTCCTTGGCGACATTTGTGAACGTTTCGATGACGAGACTGGGATCTTCGAATCCCGCATGGATATCCGCATAGGATAGTCCGAGACATCGAATATCGCCTCCTAACCTTTCGAGCCCGTATTTTCGGACATTCTCCACGTAGTACGGCATCAGGTCTTCGAGGAAACAGATGATTCCAAAATGCCGGCCAAGATATGCCGCGGTGTGCATCGAACTGAATCCAAATCCGACCACCGGAATGTCGACGAGGGTCTGCGCAATATCGAGATACGGATCCGGAAATGTGCTCATCAGATAGGCGTCATAGCCTTCGCGCTCCGCCTGCATTACGTAGTCGAGAAACTGGTTGGCGTGAAGAAACTGGAAATACGGGTAGGCCAGATCCTTCTTGCCCGTTTCAAAGGCCGGTTTCGTCGCCGGATCCATGCCGTGGATTACGATCTCGGTGCCGGGTGCCGCTGCTGCGTTGAGATGTTCTTCGAGCGCAGCGCGGTACACGGTATGGGCGTCCAACTGCGCGTAGCTCTGATGCCAGATCTTTATCGTCATTTCAGGTCCACTTTTTTGAATTGATCGCGCGCCTACCGGCCGGCAAGCGCAAAATTCTAGCCGCTGCGAGGCGAAGACGCATAGGACGTCCGCGAGAGTCTGCTCGGGTTGTCGTTACCAATTACGCGGCAATTTCATCTGGCTGTTGGGCGGACGTATCATCGGCGGCAAAGTTCATCGCGCTTGGCCCGGCCGCTTAATGTGGCGGAGCATGAATCGCCGCTTCATGCTGCCCAAGCGATGATTAAACTATCCGTGTTTCAATCAGCTGAATGGGAGACTGGCACGCTTCCACAATTCGATGTCGATGCAGGTTAGTTGACCCTGGTCCATTCCGGCCGGATCAGGTCCCTGGTGATCACCTCAATCTCGCCTTCAGCGGGATGGACGAGCACCGCCCATTCTTTCTCGGACTCTTCGAGAAAATCGTGAACGATCCAGATGAGCCCGTGTTTATCCCGAAACCGGTAACCTTTGCGTACCGACATGGGTTAGAGCCCTCGTAGACATCGAGTTGCTGACCCATTCGTTGTCGAATGATCGGCAACCGCTCGATTCAATGAACGAGGGAAACGGTCCCGCTTTTGGAACGGGACCGTTTCGCAACATGCGACAGTTAGCAGCCGTTGACGCATTTTCCGCTGGCATCGAACTCCATCGTATTGCCGCTGAGCGGGACATGCACCGGCATGTTGGCCATTTTCGAGAACTTTTCGGCCTTGGTGCCGGCCCGGACCTTGCCGCCGCTGGTCGCCTCCTCGTTGGCGTGCGAGGCGATGACCGAATTGGGCTTGACCAGGGAATTGACCACATAGGCCGCTTCCGCCGGGCCCGTCGTGAAGACATTGCCGATATTGATGACCGCGAGCTTGGCACCGTAATGGCCGCGGACCACCAGGTCCTGCTCCGCCGTGATGCCCGTGTCGCCGGACAGATAGACGGCGAGACCGTTGCTGAATTTCAGCACTTAGCCGGTCGGCGGGCCGACATAGGCGGTGAGGCCTGCCGCCGCCATCGATTTGCCCAGCTCGCCGCCGATGAAGGCGCCGCCCAACCCGTTGCTGTGCGCCGCGGGCACCGTGG
>JAPPPC010000542.1:0-952 GCA_028817685.1 Rhodospirillaceae bacterium | reverse complement strand
CGCCGAAGCGGACCAGCTGCGAATCCTTGGGGTTGCCGCCGAGCGCCTTCAGCTTGGCGCCGAGCATCCGCGGCATCTCGCTGCCGGTGACGATCTTTGCCTTCTTGGCGTGCGCAATCTGCACGCTGTTGGCCGACGGTACCAGCTTGACCGGGAATTTCGGTTTGGCGCAGGTCCCGTCATTGGCCTTTTCGATGCGCCGGTCGCCCAGATGGTCGCCATGCACGTGGCTGATCAGAACCGCATCGATCTTGCCGAGCCGCGGATCGTCCGGCCCCGCCACCGTGCGGCCGGCATCGTAGAGGATGCGCGTGCCGTCCGGATCCTCGAAGATCAGCGCCCGGTCGAGACGGCAGAACTCCCCATCCACACTGCCCAACGGAGTCACCTTGACGTTGCCCATGGCGAAGGAAGGCGCTGAGGCGCCCATCGATACAGCGACGGAGAACACCGCCGCGGCGACTAAATTTCCTCTCATGTTCGTCTCCCCTTTATCCAAGTAAGGTCTATTGGGTCTATTGCGCGTTTGTCCGTTGAGGTTGAAGCCGTTTTTTCTCCCGTTCGCCGTTATTTCTTGCGCTTCTTCATGATTGTTTTGCGTGATCTGATGCCACTGCGAGTGATGCCCAGCCGCAACAGCTTGCTTAACGCTCTAAAAAACGGCCCCTGCGAGTGTCGAAACGCTCCCTCATCCGGATAAACAATTTCAGAGACCGTTTATTCCGCTGAACGGAAGCTGATTTTCAATTTGGAAGAAATTGTTTGGGTCGCCTTTGCTCATCTATCGAACCGTCGCGGCGTCTCATTATGTTGAAACGGCTATCGCTCACCATGCAGCTTCGAGATTGCCGCATTTTCTGCGGGCCGATCCGGACGGCGGCTGCTGTAACCGTTATGGATTAATTAGAGATGTACAATTCTGTTTTCGTCGGCAGCCTTGATCGCATGGAAC
>JAPPPC010000238.1 GCA_028817685.1 Rhodospirillaceae bacterium | reverse complement strand
TTCGTCGTCAACGTCATCCTGCTGATCGTCGGCGGCAACGATACGACGCGCAATTCGATGTCCGGCGGCATCATGGCCTTGGCCGGCAACCCGGATCAGGACGCCAAGCTGCGGGCCGACCCCTCTCTCATCGATACGCTGGTACCGGAGGTCATCCGCTATCAGTCGCCGATCATCCATATGCGCCGCACCGCGACGGCCGATGTCGAACTGGGTGGCAAACGGATCGCAGCCGGTGAAAAGGTGATCATGTGGTACGTCTCCGGCAATTGGGACGAGGATGCGATTCCCGACGCCGCGCGCTTCATCATCGATCGCGAAAAACCGCGCCGGCATCTCGCCTTCGGCGCCGGCATTCATCGCTGCGTCGGCGACAAGCTGGCCGAACTGCAATTGCAGATCCTGTGGGAGGAGATGCTGAAGCGGCGGCTCCAGGTTGAGATCGCCGGTACACCGGAGCGGGTTTACTCCAACTTCATCCGCGGGGTTCGATCGCTTCCCGTCGAAATACGTGCCTAACCCAGCAGGAGAACCGGCATGCTGAAGTTCTACTATAATCTTGGTCCGAACCCGATGAAGGTCGCGCTGTTCCTCGAGGAGGCGGGGCTGGATTACGAGGCGATCCCGGTCGACACCCGCAAGGGTGAGCAATTCACGGCCGACTACCTGGCCATCAACCCCAACGCCAAGGCGCCGAGTCTGATCGATGGCGAGACGGTGTTGTTCGACAGCAACGCGATCCTGCTCTATCTGGCCGAAAAGACCGGCCAGTTCTTGGCCGAGGACCGCGGCCAATTGCTGTCCTGGCTGATGTTCGTCGCCAGCGGCGTCGGGCCTTATTCCGGCCAGTCTGTGCATTTCCAGGCCTACGCGCCGGAAACGCTGCCTTATGCGGTCAATCGCTACCGGTTCGAGGCGCGGCGGCACTACAGCATTCTCGACGACCGGCTCGCCGACAGGCCCTACATGATGGGCGATGAGTACTCGATCATCGATATGGCGGTTTGGGGCTGGGCGCGGCTGACGCCACGGGTGATCGACGCGGCGGCATGGGACGATCTGCACAATCTGAAGCGTCTGGTCGACGAGATCACGGTGCGGCCCGCCGCGAAACGGGTCATTGAATTGACCGAACGGCACGCCTTTAAGACGGAGCAGGACGAAGAGTCCAACCGGTACATGTTCCCGTCGAACGCCAACTACACCGGCTAGAGCTTGAGGCGCACTTTTTGCGCCGCGGACCATCGGTGCCATAATTCCCGCAACGGAGATTTTGCGAGGGAGAAGGGCCATGGCGCGTGCGGCGCGATTGCGGGAGATGATGGAGCAGGGGCTGGTGCTGGCCCCGGGCGTGTACAACGCGCTGTTTGCCAAAGCGGTCGAGGCCACCGGCTTCGACGCGGTCTATGTGACCGGGTTTGGGACGGCGGCGCGCTACGGCTATCCGGATGTGGGGCTGATCACCCAGACCGAGATGGCGCAGAACCTCAAACATATCTGCCGCGCCACCAACCTGCCGGTCGTCGCCGACGCCGACACCGGCTACGGCAACATAATCAATGTGCGCCGCACGGTGCGCGAGTACGAGCGCGCCGGTGTCGCGGGCTTCCATATCGAGGATCAGGTCTTCCCCAAGAAATGCGGCTTCATGGAAGGCAAGGCGGTCATCCCGATGGAGGAGCATGTCCAAAAGGTCAAGGCGGCGTTGGACGCGCGCACCAATCCCGACACGGTGATCATCGCGCGGACCGATGCGCTGGCGCCGAACGGCTGGGAAGACGCCCTGACCCGTGCCAGAGCCTATCGCGAGGCAGGCGCCGATCTGATCTTCGTTGACGGTATCCGCACCTTGGAGGAGCTCGATATCTACAGCAAGGAGCTGGCGCTGAAGGGCATCCCCTGCCTTTACAATGGCGGGCTGGTTACGGCCGAGGACGCGCAGCGCATGGGCTTCAAGATCCAGATCCTTGCCGGCCTGTCCCTGGCCGCCGTGTTCAAGAGCGCGACCGCGGCGATGCAGGAGCTGAACGCCAGCGGCACCACGCGGCAGACGGTGGCGCAGTTCGGCCCGCCGGGTAAAGGCGAGACGGTCAACGATATTCTGGGCGTGCCCGAAGTCTATGAACTCGAACAACGCTACGATCTGAAAGGGGAGGCGGCACAATGACCCATCCCGGTGCAAAGCTTCGTGCGGCCATGGCCGACGGTATGGTCCTGGCGCCCTTCGTCTATGACGGGTTCACGGCGCGGATCGCGGCGAGCCAGGGCGCGCAGGCGGTCTACATGACCGGTCACGGGACCTCGGCGCAGATCGGACTGCCCGATGTCGGACTGACCAGCATGGCCGAGATGGTCGCCAATCTGGGCTACATCGTGAACGCGGTCGACGTGCCGGTCGTAGCCGACGCTGATACCGGCTACGGCAACGCCATCAACGCCCAGCGCACGGTGCGTGAATATGAGATGGCGGGCGCGGCGGCGATGCATCTGGAGGACCAGATATTCCCGAAGCGCTGCGGTTTCTTCGAAGGCAAGGAGTGCGTGCCGATGGAAGAACATGTCCAGAAGATCCGCGCGGCGCTCGATGCCCGGACCGATCCGGATATGGTCATCATCGCGCGGACTGACGCGGTGGCGCCGAACGGTTGGGACGATGCGATCCGCCGTGCGGAGGCTTATCGCGAAGCGGGGGCCGATCTGGTGTTCGTCGACGGGATCAAGACGATCGACGATCTCGACACCTATACGACGCGGCTCGTCGAACAGGGCATTCCCTGCCTCTATAATGGCCAACTGCAGCCGGCACCCGAGTTGGCCTCACGCGGTTTCAAGATCATGATCACCGGGGGCGGGCACGCGCTGTCCTACGCCGCGGTGCGCCAGGCGTTACTCAATCTCAAGGAAGGCGGCGGCATTGGCGAGCCGCGCGATACGGAGCGGTTCAACGCGACGACCAGCCTGCTCGGCTTGCCGGAGATTTATGAGCTGGAAAAACGCTACGCCACCGAGAACGCATAGGAGCGCGCCATGGGAATGACCATCGCGGAGAAGATCCTCGCGGCGCATGCCGGCGCCGATTCCGTCAAACCGGGCCAATACATCTGGTGCAAGGTTGATGCGACGAGCGGCCATCGGCTGCCGGAACTCGAGGCGCTGGGTGTCGACCGGGTCTGGGACAAGGACAAGGTGTTCATGGTCGATGACCATCAGGCGCCACCGCCGACCATCGCGGTCGCCAACAAGGTCAAGAATCTGCGCCGTCTGATCAAGAAGTACGACATCACGAACTTTTTCGAATACGGCCGCGGCGGCATCCTGCATCAGGTGTTTGCCGAAAACGGGATGTACGCGCCGGGCGAGTTGATCGCGCAGTGTGATTCCCATTCGACGGCGGGCGGCGTCTTCAATGCCTGCGTGACCAATGCCAATCTGGATGCGGTGCACGTGCTGGCCTTCGGGGAGCTGTGGTTCCGGGTACCGGAATCGGTGCGGGTCGTGCTCAACGGCACCCTGCCGGGGTGGTGTGTCGGCAAGGATGTGATCCTGAAGGTGGCGAGCGAGCTGGGCACGGATTTCGGCCTCTACAAGTCGGTCGAGTATGTGGGACCGGTCGCCAGCCAAATGACCATCGCGCAGCGCTGGACGGTCTCCAACATGGGGGTCGAGGTCGGTGCGAAATTCGCCCTGTTCGAGGGGGACGAGAAGACCGATGCGTTTCTGGAAGGGCGGGTGGATCGCCCCTATGAGCATGTCTCAGGTGACGCGGATGCGTCCTATGCGGCCGAATACGAATTCGATCTCAGCGATTTGACGCCGATGGTGGCCCGACCGGGCGATCCCGGCAACGGGGTGCCGGTAGAGAGTGTGCGCGGCGAGAGGGTGAAGATCGATCAGGCCTTCCTCGGCTCCTGTACGAACGCACGGCTCGAGGATCTGGAAGTCGCCGCGAAGATTCTCGACGGCAAGAAGGTCCACCCGGACGTTCGCATGCTGGTCAGCCCGTCCTCGCAGAATGTCTTCGGCGAGGCGCTGAAGGCGGGGTATCTCGAGACGCTGCTCGAGGCCGGCGCGCTGGTCGAGCACTCCACCTGCGGCCCCTGCTATGGCGGGCATCTTGGCATCCTGGGGGATGGCGAGACCTGCATTTCCAGCAGCAACCGCAATTTCAAGGGCCGGATGGGCAGCCCGTTGTCGCATGTCTGGCTCGCAAGCCCGGCGACGGTCGCCGCGTCGGCTTTGGCGGGCGAGATCGTCGATCCGCGAGAATTTCTTTAGGAGGGCCGGCTAATGGAAACCGTTCGAACCGGGAAAGTATGGAAATTCGGCGACCGCATCAGCACCGACTTCATGATGCCGGGCCACCGGGTGCTGGCCAATCCCGACCTGACCCCTGAGGAAGCCGCCAAATTTTGCATGGAGGCCAACCGGCCGGGCTGGGCCGAGAATGAGGTGCAGCCCGGGGACATCATCGTCGCGGGGATCAATTTCGGCTGCGGATCCAGCCGCAACGGCTCGCAATCGCTGAACGCGCTGGGGATTGCGGTTGTTTTGGCCGAATCCGTCTCGCGGATTCACTTGCGCAACGCGGTAAATACCGGTCTGCCGACCTTGGTTGCGCCCGGTATCAGCGATTTCGTGGAGGAGGGGCAACGGCTCGAGGTGAATATCGTCACCGGCGTGGTGACAAATCTCGATACCGGTGAAACCCTGCAGGCGGAGGCCTGGGAGGAAGGGTCGCCGCCGTACGAGATCCTCATGGCCGGCGGTCTCGACGCCTACATGCGGGTCAAAGTTCGCGAACGAGGATTGGTTGCCGGATAGGGTGCCGGGTCAGCAGGAAGCGTCGTTCTCCGCCAGATCGCGGATCGAACGGCGCACTTCCCGCCAAATACTGAGCCGATAATTGTCGCCGTCGTGATGCGCCGCTTCGATTTCCGCACGTACCGCGGACAGCGCGCCGTCGGGGCCCTGTTCCGAAATCATCTGTTCGGCAATCTGGTGCGGCTTATCTGCCATCTGTGCTGTCATCTTCGTTTAGCGCTGAGGACATCAAGGGCTTATAGCGAACCACGTCAAGTTACAATGTCGTAACATCCCTTACTTGGCGGTGAAGGCGCGGCTGCCGAAGCTCAGGATATGGGCCTCGCTACAGGCACCCGTTGGAAAGGGTACCGTTGTAGACGATTGTAGGTAACCCGCTCAATCGACTCGAAAATACGTGTAGGGAAGTGGATGATGGGGACAATGAATAGGGAGGGTCACATGGCCAAAGGGCTGCTCATCGCATCGTTCGATTTCTCAGGCGCTGCTGCGGACGAGTTCCACGATTGGTACGATCTGGAACACATTCCCGAGCGCGAGGCGGTACCCGGTTTCGGTGCTTGCGAGCGCTGGATCGGTGACGGGAACCCGAACTTTTCGGTGGCGACTTATGATCTCGACACCGTGGAAGTGCTCCAGAGCGACGCTTACAAGGCGATCGGCGGGGCCAACCTGTCCGTATGGTCGAAACGGGTGACGGCGAAATGCGAGCGGTTGCTGCGCTTCGAAGGCACGCAGACCAATCCTGGCGACGCGGACGCGCCGGCCGGCGCCGGCGGTCTGTTGCTCAGTGCCATGAACGTGGCACCCGAGGCGGAAGACGATTTCAACGCCTGGTATGACGAGGAACATCTGCCGGCGCTAATCGCTGTGCCTGGTACGCTATCGGCGCGACGCTACCGTTCGGCGGTTGAGGGCGCGGGCGTGCGCCGCTACGTGGCGATTTATCATCTGGAAACGCCGGACGTTACGCGCAGCGACGCCTGGAAGGCCGCTGTCGACACGCCCTGGAGCGCCCGCGTGCGCCCGCACTTCCAGGATCACTTGCGGATTTTGACGAAGCGGTATGTCCGGGAGGGATAGGTCTCGGTTTTGGGGAACCCCGGCTCCTGGCCGCACACCGTGCACGGCCGTGGGTGGGACTGGCTGGCGATGGCTGGCTGCCCAGGAGGGAGTTATCGTTATCGTCCTAATGTCGGACGTGCCGGGATGACTACTTCGTTAGAATTAGTTTTCCCCGGCGGGTTAGACGGAGCGAATACACCGCGCCCTCATGTTCGATCAGAAGCTGCCTGTGACCGGCAAGCAAAGCGTGACTCGATGTGCGCGGAACCGATCGTTCCCGGAGCTTTAAGGTCACTGTCTTTCTAACTTTGTCGTCAGACATTGCTTTTGGTCAATGAGTTACGCCTGTAAATACGAATGATAATCATTATTAATATTGAGTCAAGTTAGATATTTTCCGGTCGTAGGGTGCGGGGATTCCAGTGAACCGGCTCCGAGTTGCGGCCTGTCGAGTACACTAAACTGAGGCGGCGCCGAAGCCGTGCGGATGGGACAACCGGTTTCCTAGCGGCCTTTCCAGTCCGGCGCGCGTTTCTCGGCGAAGGCGCGGGGACCTTCCAGTGCGTCCTCGGACTGTTCGCGCCTTCGGTTCGACTCGTAGCGAGTGTAGTAGGCCTGCGCCAACGGGTAGTCGAGGCCGCGCATGGTGGCTTCTTTGGTGGCGCGCACTGCCAATGGCGCGCAGCGCAGAATGTCGGCGACGAAGGCATCGACGGCTTCGTCCAACTTGTCGAGTGGCACGACCTCGTTGACCAGCCCCAGCTGATAGGCCCGGTCCGCGGGGATATGGCGTCCGGTGAGCATGTATCCCATCGCGGGCTTGAGGCCGATTTGGCGGGGCAGGCGATGCACACCCGCTGACCCCGCGATCAGCCCGCGTTTCGGTTCCGGCAGGCCGAATTCCGCGTGGTCGGCGGCGACGATGATGTCGCAAGCCAGCGCCTGTTCCAATCCACCGCCCAAGGCGAAGCCGTTGACCCGCGCGATGATCGGTTTTGGAAAGTGCCAGCGCTCGATCAAGCTCGTCGTCTCCTCGGCGAGTTTCTGCCACTGGGCACGTTGTTCGGGACTGGCCTCGCGCTCACGCGCCCGGTGTTTCAGATCGGCCCCCGCGGAAAAAGCACGGTCGCCGGCGCCGGTGACGACGGCGACCCAGATGTCGTCATTGCGCTCAACCTCGTCCCAATGCTGCGACAGCTCCCAGCGCAGTTCCGGATTGAGCGAATTCATCGCCGCCGGCCGGTTCAGGGTGATCCGCGCCACATGCCCATCGACTTCGAACTTAGATACGGATTGGTGTTCGGTACCCATGGTTCGCTCCCTTAATCCGCCGCCGAGGCAAGCGGTTCCGGTAGTTCGACCACGCCGTCGCGCAGCAGATCGTCGATCTCCGCATCGCTATACCCAAACTCTGCCAGCACCTCCGCGCTGTGCTCGCCGAGCCGGGGCGCGGCGCGGCGAACGCTGGCTGGCGACTTCGATAGTTTCACGGCGGGGCCAAGCGTTTCGATCTTGCCGACCGAACTGTGCTCGACCTCGACCAGCATGTTGCGGTGTCGCGTCTGCTGGTCAGCAAACATTTCGCCGGTATCTAGGATCGGGCCAGCTGGGATTCCCGCTTCCTCCATCAACGCCATCCATTCGGCGCGGGTCTTTTCCAAGAAATAGGGGGTCAACAATTCGCGCACCGTATCGAGATTCTCCATGCGCTCTGGCGTCTTGGCGAAGCGCGGATCGTCGATCCATTCCTCGCGGTCGAGCATGCGCGCGAGCCGCTGCCAGCGTTCGTCGCTGCCGGCGGCGACGGTCATCCAGCCATCCTTTGTCTGGAATACCTCGTACGGGCCGCTCAGCGGATGGACGTTGCCGCGCGCGACGGGAGCCTGGCCGCTGCCGACATATTGCGAGGATTGGTGAAAGCTCGCGGCGATGCCGGATTCCATCAACGAAGTGTCCACGAATTGGCCTTCGCCGGTCGCGCGTTTGTGGATCACGGCGGCCAGCACGCCCATCGCGCCGAACATACCGGTCATCACGTCGCAAATCGGGGCGCCGGTCTTGAGCGGCGGATGGCCTTCCCCGTAGCCGGTGGTGCTCATCAAGCCGCTCATGCCCTGGGCGATCAGGTCGACGCCGCCAAGATGGGAATAGGGGCCCGTGCGGCCAAACCCGGAGATGCCGCAATAGATCAGGCCTGGATTGATCTCCTTCAACGCCTCATAGCCGAGGCCCAGCCGGTTCATTGTGTCCTTGAGAAAATTCTCGACCAGGACATCGGCCTGTTTGACCAGATTACGGAACACTTCCTTACCGCGCTCGCTCTTGAGATCGATCGCGAGACCGCGCTTGTTGCGGTTGATCATCATGAAGGAAGAGCTTTCGCCCTTGAAGGCGGGCACGAAGCGGCGCGTGTCGTCGCCGCGGCCGGGACGTTCCACCTTTATGACGTCGGCGCCGAAGTCGGCGAGATGCATGGCGGCCGCGGGCCCCGCCAGGTTCATCGTGACGTCGAGTACCTTCACGCCCGCCAGCGGGCCTTTCGCTTGTTCCGGCATGCTCTTTCTCCCTTCAACGATCGCAGACGAAATAGCGTACACTCTCGGCCGTCGAAGCGAAAATTGGGCGGAGTGCACGTATGCGCGGGCATCGGTTGTGGGTCATCTTTGCGGCGCTGTGCTGCTTGCCGGTTGCGGTTTTCTTGCTGAGCCTGGACTTGTTTCGCGAATTCGGTAGCAGCAAGGCCGAGCATGTCGACCTGATGATGGGGGCGCAGAAAATCCGCGCCGATCGGGCGTTCTCGAAATGGGTGGCGTATCCGGCCGGCGCGCATGTCGAGGAAGTCCGGTATCGGGCGTTGCTCCCCGATTTGACTTCTAAATTCGATGCGGAACCCCCGAAAGCCCTCGACGCGCCCGACCCCGACGAGATCGTCGTTGCGGTACGCCGCCTGTCGCGGAGCTGGGGCAACCGGCCGGCTGTAAAACACATTGGAACGCTGTCGGATCATTCCGGTGATCCCGCGGTGCCGGGTCTCTTCCGTGCGGATTACGATGAGGATCCGGTGAAAGATCTGTTTTACGATCGTTCGGAAGACGGCGCGGTCGCGTGGTTCGCCGAGTGCGACCAACCGGAAGATGAAGCGGAGCCTGTATGCGTTGCGGTGGAGTCGCGCTTCACCGATATCGGTGTGAGCTACACATTCAACCGATCATGGCTCGTCGATTGGCGCACGATCCGCCGCAACGTCTTTACGTTCGTACAGCCCCGCCTGCTACCGAAGTCTTGAGCGGCGCGGCAGCGCGGCGTCAGGTCAGTGGCGCTTTGTCCGCCGCAGTCGCACGTTGCGCCAAATCTTCGTATTTCGACCAGTCGAGCGGCTGACCTTCCAGCGTGTCCGGGTCCCACATTTCCCGGTCGACACCCAGCACGTTGCCGCCATAGACGTGCAGGCCGATGGCGGGCTCGTCGCTGGTGCATTCCGCGACGTGGACAGCGTCTGCGGCCATGTAGATAACGTCGCCACGTGACAGCTCGACCGAGCGCTCATAGGTCAGCGAGCCATCGTCATTGCGCTTGTAGACCGTATTTTTTTCCGACCCGGACAGAACCAGGATCGCCGCCCAGCTGCCATGGTTGTGCGGCGGCGTGCGGCGGCCGTCCGGAAAACGCACTTTCAGAAGACTGAGGTTCGGTGCGCGATAGAAGGCCTGCAGCGCGTTCCCACCGCTGCCGGTCAAATAGGACGTCGCCTCCAATACGCCGTCTAAATCGTTTTTCAGTTCCTGCATGACGGCCATCGCCGCCTTATGCGGGTATTCGTCCGCTGCCGCCGGTGCGAAGCGCGCGACGAGTTCCGATACATCCATGGTTCTTCCCCGAGAGCTTTTCAGTGTTGCGGCCAGCTTAACAGGCCGGGTAGTGCGATTGAAGACAGCTAGTCCGGCCAGATCACCGTGGCGGCCGCGAGGTCCGGCCATCCGGCAGCCGATCCGGCCGCGGCGATGGCTTCCGCTTCGGGCTTGGCCGGGTCCCACAGCCCGCCGATAAAGCGTTGCCCCGTCACACTGTCCGCAGCGTCGCTGGACAGCCAGGCGATCGGCGGTCCCATAACTTCCGGCTTCAGCATTTTGGCCGGGTCCATTTCCGATTCCGGCTTCAGGAACGGCGTATCTGTCGGGCCGCCGGGAACGACCACATTGACCGTGATCCCGGTGCCGTCGAGTTCTTTCGCCCAGGCTGCGGACCCGGCTTCGAGCGCTGCCTTCGTGGCGCCGTAGGGCATGCTGCGCAACATGGTGAAAAAGCTCGTCGTCACATTGATGATCCGGCCCCAGCCGCGCGCCTTCATGCCGGGTAGGACGGCGCGGATCATGTGCAGCGCGCCGTTGATGTTGGTCGCGAAAAACTGGCCCCAGACTTCAGGGGTCAGCTCCACGAGGGTCAGCAGGTTTTTCTCGCCATCCGGTCGGATATGGCAGGCGCCGAAACCGGCATTGTTGACCAAAATATCGACTTGTCCGAAGGCGTCGCTGACGGTCGATACGGCCAGATCGCATTGCCCTGGATCGGAGACGTCGCCTGCAACGCCGAGCACGCTGTTCGAGCCGACTTCGCGGTTCAACGTGTCGGCCACGCGTGCGGCGGCATCACCGTCGATATCCAGCAATGCTAGCCGGTGTCCGTCCACCAGCATGCGCCGCGCCATGGCCGTACCGATCCCGCCGGCCCCGCCGGTGATGATTGCAACTCGTGTGTCACCCTTAGCCATCGCTTTCCATACTCCCTGTAACCTGCTTTTGGTTGGGCGGGAGTATAGAAATCGAATCTGGCTTGGCGAATCCGAACCGACTTACCCCTGTCGCCGGGCGTCGACTGCCGCCGCAAGGTCCTGCAGCACGGCCACGGAGGTGTCCCAATCGATGCAGCCGTCGGTGATGCTTTGGCCGTAGGTGAGGGGCTGACCCGGTACCAGGTCCTGCCGGCCGCCGACCAGATTGCTTTCGATCATCACACCGACAATACGGTCGTCACCGCCCGCGATCTGACCCGCGACGTCCTTCATGACCGCGGGTTGCCGGTCCGGATCCTTGGCGCTGTTGGCGTGACTGGCATCGATCACAACGACCGGGTCGAGTCCGGCTTTCTCGATCATCTGGCATGCCGCCTCGACATTCTCCGCGTCGTAGTTGGGCGCCTTGCCGCCGCGCAGGATGACGTGGCAATCCTCATTACCGGTCGTTGTTGCGATAGCCGACTCGCCTTGCTTGGTGACGGCAAGGAAGTGGTGGGGCTTCGAGGCGGCGGCAACTGCGTCGGTGGCGATCTTCACGTCGCCGCCGGTGCCGTTCTTGAACCCGACCGGACAGGAAAGGCCGGAAGCGAGTTCGCGGTGTACCTGACTCTCCGTCGTGCGGGCGCCGATCGCCGCCCACGACACCAGATCGGCATGATATTGCGGGATCGTCATATCGAGGAACTCGCAGCCGGCCGGCATGCCCAAATTCGCGATATCCAGTAGAAGTTTGCGCGCAACCCGGAGGCCACGCTCGATGGCGAAGCTTTCATCCAGGTCCGGGTCGTTGATCAGTCCCTTCCAGCCGACCGTCGTGCGAGGCTTGGCGAAGTAGACGCGCATGACGATTTCGAGCCGGTCGCCCAGTTCCTCGCGCAGCGCGGTCAGGCGCGTTGCGTAATCCATCGCGGCCTCCGGATCGTGGATCGAGCATGGGCCGATCACGACGGCCAGGCGGTCGTCCTGTCTGCGAAGGATGCGCTGCAGCGCGTGCCGCGCATCCGTCACCGTGCGCGTAGCCAGGTCGGTGCGCGGGAATTCGTCCATGATAGCCGCCGGCGTATTGAGCGGCGTGATTGATTTAATGCGGATGTCGTCCGTCGCGGTTTCGCGCAACGGGACGGCTTCGGCCTTGCTTTCGAGAATTCGACTATCGTCGTTTATGTCCAACACGGCGTGTTCTCCCTGTCTTCTTGCCACGCCGGCGGCATAAAAAAACCGCCAGCTGGGTGGCGGTTGCATTCCGGTATTTGACCAAATTCAGATCAAACGATCCCCTGCCGCCGCCGAAGGCTTCGGATAGCCAAAAAACCAAAAATAATATGTGGCGGTCGCTTGGGTCATGGCGTGGACATAGGGGAACGAATCGGGTTTGTCACGCGTGAATTTCACCGCATTTGTTTTGGTGATCAGCTTGGTTGCTCTTTCAGGAAATCATCGATCCAAAAAAACGTCCCGATTCCAGCAGCTTGAGCGCAGCGCTGATCGTTGACGGAATCACCTATGAGAACACTGCGCGACAGGTCGAGGCCGTAGACCAGCGCCAGATCGTCGATCATGCCGGTGCCGGGTTTGCGCCAGGGGTGGTTCGCGTCGCCCGGATGCATCGCGAACCTAAAGTCGCGAATGACGCCGCCGCAGAAGGCGTTAACCTGGGTGATGAAATCGTACGCCTGCAGTGCGGGCAGTGCGCCTGACGCGACGGAGGCCTGGTTCGACACAACGAAAACGGCTTCGCCCTTCAGCTGCGACAATGCCGCCATTGCCCCCGGCAGTGGCGTAATCCTGTTGTTCCGATCGAGCGCGATCTCATCATCTTCGATCGCGACCAAAGTGCCGCCTAAGTCGAAAAACCAAGCGTCGATTGCGTCTTTTGACATCGCGTTATCTCTGCGGTTTAGAACCTAGCCAAATTTGACTTCAACGGACCCGGATGCCAACGTTTTTGCGTATTCAAACGGCTTGTGTTACAGCGCGTTGCGCGAAAGGTACGGACATATGGGCGACCTGAACGGCAAGACCGTCATCATCACCGGCGTTGGCCGGCCGCGCGGTATCGGCCGGGCTTCCGCACTGCGCTTCGCGAAAGAGGGGGCCAACCTGGTGTTGGCGGATCTGGGCGCCGGCGACAGGCGCGTCGGCGATATCGACGGAATCTCGCCTGACCTTGAGGCGGTAACGCAGGAGGTGACGGCGGCTGGCGCGGAAGCTATCGCGGTCGCTACCGATGTCAGCGTCGAAGCGGATGTCGAGAAACTCGTTGTGGCCGCTGTTGATCGGTTCGGGCGGGTTGATGCGATGGTCGCCAACGCCGCGATCCTGGCCGCCAAGGGCGATCCGCTGGAGGTGCCCTATGACGCCTATATGCGGGTGCTGTCGGTCAATCTCGCCGGCGTTTTCCTGAGCGCGCGGGTCGCCGCGAAGCAGATGAAACAGCAGTGTGGGGGCGGCAGTATCGTCACCGTCGGATCGCGTGCCTCGCGCCGCGGTAGCGCTGACAGCGCGGCATATTGTTCGGCCAAGTTCGGCGTTATCGGATTGACGCAAAGTCTCGCGATGGCGCTGGCGGGTGACGGGATCCGCGTCAATTGCGTCTGCCCAGGTGCAGTCGATACGGAGATGTATGTCGGCGTCACCAACGATAAGGCGGACAAGGATGGCGTCGATTTCGAGGCCGCTCGGGCCAAGCT
>JAPPPC010000658.1 GCA_028817685.1 Rhodospirillaceae bacterium | reverse complement strand
CTGCGCGAAGGTCGTCTCATGTCCCTGACCATGGGCGTGCGAGCCAGGGAAGATGGTCACGCTGCCGGTCGGATTGAACCGCAGATGGCCCGATTCCCACAGCCCGACGCCACCGCCGAGCGCGCCGACGGCGGCCGACGGCGCGATGCCGCAGGCCTCGATGTAGGAGGAGAAGCCGATGCCGCGTTTCTTGCCACGGCTTTCGGAATCCGCCTTGCGTTGGGCAAAGCCGGCATAGTCGGCCCGGCTCAGCGCTTCATCCAAGGCGCGGGGATAATCACCGCAGTCATATTGCTGGATGACCGGCGTTTGATAGGGGAACGCGTCCGCCGCGATCATGTTCTTGCGGCGCAGTTCCGCCGGGTCGGTGCCCAGTTCCTTGGCCGCCTGTTCGACGAGGCGCTCGATGACGAAGGTCGCTTCCGGCCGGCCGGCGCCGCGATAGGCGTCGACCGGTGTCGTGTGCGTAAAGACCGCCTGCACGTCGCAATAGATCGCTGGCGTCGTATATTGGCCGGCCAGCAATGTCGCGTACAGATAGCTTGGCACGCAGGTCGCAAAGGTCGACAGGTAGGCGCCCATATTGGCGATGGTGTTGACCCGAAGTCCGGTGAACTTGCCGTCCGCGTCGAGGGCCAGTTCCGCCTTGGTGACATGGTCGCGGCCATGCGCATCGCTCTGGAAGGACTCGCTGCGCGCCGCCGTCCATTTGACCGGACGGTTGACCTTGCGCGAGGCCCAGAGACAGACAGTTTCCTCGGCGTAGATGAAGATCTTCGACCCGAAACCGCCACCGACATCGGGCGCGACGACCCGCAATTTATGCTCCGGGGCGACCTGGTTGAAGGCCGAGAGAACCAGCCGCGCAACGTGCGGATTCTGGCTTGTCGTGTAGAGCGTGAAGCCTTCGCTGCCGGGATCGTATTCGCCGATCGCGGCACGCGGTTCGACCGCATTGGGGATCAGCCGGTTGTTGACGATCTCCATCGTCGTGACATGGGCGGCCGCCGCGAATGCAGCGTCGGTGTCGTCTTTTTCGCCGATTTCCCAGTCGTAGCAGACGTTGCCGGGCGCATCGTCATGCACCTGTGGCGCGCCGTCCTGCATCGCGTCGCCGGCAAGTGCGACCGCGGGCAGTTCCTGGTAGTCGACATTGACCTGTTCCGCGCCGTCTTTGGCTTGCTCCAAGCTGTCGGCGATAACGATCGCGACCGCGTCCCCGACATAGCGCACCGTATCGACGGCGAGCGCCGGGTGGGCTGGCGCCTTATGGTCTTCGCCGTCTTTACTTTTGATCAGCCAGCCGCAAATGAGCGGGCCGATACCGTCATCGGCAAGATCTTTCCCCGTGAAGACGGCGATAACGCCCGGCGCGCTTTCCGCGCTGGACGTATCGATGCCGCCAATTTTTGCGTGAGCGTGCGGCGAGCGCACGAAACTGGCATAGGCCTGTCCCGAACGACTGATGTCGTCGAGATAATTGCCATTGCCAGTGAGAAAACGGTAGTCCTCTTTGCGGCGCACCGAGGCGCCAATTCCCTCGCTGGTCATCGCATTCTCTCCCTGTCCCTGTTCGGGATTTTAGCCGCGCATTGCTTCCGCGCCGGCCTTTATGGATTTGACGATGTTGTGGTAGCCGGTGCAGCGGCAGATGTTGCCTTCCAGCCACTCGCGGATTTCCTGCTCGGTGGGATCCGGGTTTTCCTTCACCAGATCGACCGCGCTCATCACCATGCCGGGCGTGCAGAAGCCGCATTGCAGGCCGTGGTTCTGGCGGAAAGCTTCCTGCATCGGATGCAGTTCGCCGTCCGTGGCAAGGCTTTCAATGGTGCTGACGTCAGCGCCTTCGCACTGCACGGCGAGCTGTGTGCAGCTCTTCACCGACGTGCCGTTGATGTGAACGACGCAGGCACCGCACTGGCTGGTGTCGCAGCCGACATGCGTTCCCGTCAATCTGAGGTTTTCGCGGATGAATTGAACGAGCAAGGTGCGGGGCTCGACTTCCCCCGATACTTCCTTGCCGTTCACCGTCATGGATACGGTGACAGGCATTCCTAACCCTCCCTGGCCCAATCGGATCGCGCCCGATTGAGGTTCGTTGTCGTGTTTCAGCGGGCCTGGCAGAGGCTCTGCCGCCCACATGGCGAGTTTGCTTTCGTGCGGCGGTCAGGTCAAGGAATCTTGGTGTTACGGGGCCGTTTGGTTCTACGGACCCGTAATGTATTTGACGATCGCGATCAGAATCAGGATCACGCAGGCAGCGCCGCTGATCCAAGTCATCGGGCTGTAGCCTTTCCAGCGCCTTCCGTACGGGTCGCGCTCGGGCACGGGCGGCGCAGCGGGCGCCGCCGCGGGTTCCGGCGCAGCCTCTGATTCGGCTTCGGTGTCAGCGGGCGCTTCTTCTTCCGCTTCGACGGCGACATGTTCGGCAAAGGCATCGAAGAACTCGCCCGAGAGCTTTTTCGCGGAGGCGTCGATCAGGCGGGATCCGATCTGGGCCAGTTTCCCGCCGACCGTCGCGTCCACCGTATATTGCAGAACGGTGCCGCCATCGTCCGAATCGCTGAGCGCGACCTGCGCGCCACCCTTGGCAAAACCGGCCGCGCCGCCCTTGCCTTCGCCTGAAATGCGGTAACCGTTCGGGGCGTCTATATCGCTCAAGGTGACCGAACCGTTGAACTTCGCCTTTACCGGCCCGACCTTCGCGGTGACCGTCGCGGTCATCTCCGTATCGGAGGTCTTTTCCAGCGTTTCGCAGCCGGGAATGCACGCTTTCAGCACTTCCGGATCGTTCAACGCATCCCATACCGCTTGACGCGGTGCCGAAATGGTATGTTCGCCTGACATCTCCATGGCGTCGCTCCACCCTTGAATACCGGTGTGTTGATCGGGTTTCGCCGAAGGCACACCTGTTAACGAATTGTGGCGTTCTAAGGTAATATTCTTCGCAGAGCAAACAAGGGGAGCCTTCGAACGGTCATGCCATCGGCAGCGACGGAATCCTGTTTTGACATGGCGCTTTGGTTCGTCGAAAAAGCGCGCTTCGACAACAGCTATCTTCAAGCGCAGAAGCTGCAGCGGCTGCTGTGGCTGGCGCAGGGGCACTATGCCGCGACCTATCACGGCCGCAAGCTGATGCCGGCGACTTTCGTGGCGAAGTCCGTGGGGCCTGTCGAACCGAATGTCTTCCGCGCCTTCGAACTGGGCCGGCCGGAAATGCCCGAGGCGATGCCGCCGCCGGAAGTGGTGGATTTTCTGGAACGCCTGTGGAGCCGTTTCGGGCATCACACGACCGATCATCTGACAAAGATGGTGCGCGCTCATCGGATC
>JAPPPC010000170.1 GCA_028817685.1 Rhodospirillaceae bacterium | reverse complement strand
TACGATGCCGATAACCCGCCACCCAGCCGCTCGTCCGAACCGCGCCGCGCCTCTAAAGGATCCCCCATGTTGCAAGACCGTTACGGCAAAGACCTGACCACCGACTCCGCCGACGCGCGTGACGCTTATGTGGAGGGCATGGACCGGTTCCTGGCCGCGGCGCCGGATGTCGAGGCGGCCTTTCAACAAGCGCTTGCCGCCGATCCGGATTTCGCGCTCGCCCATGTCGCCGTCGCGCGCACGCGGCAGACGCGCGGCGACGCGCCCGGCGCCCGCGACGCGATGGCGCGCGCACGCCGCGTCCGCCGGCCTGACCCCACGCGAGCAAGGACATCTCGGCATTTTCGATCTGCTGATTTCCGGCAAAGGCGCGGACGCCTACCGGGCGACCCTCACCCACATATTGGACTATCCCCGCGATGCCCTGGCGGTACAGCCCTGCCTCGGCGTGTTCGGTTTGATCGGTTTCAGCGGCCGGCCGGGCCGAGAGGCGGAGCATCTGGCTTTCGTCGAACGCCTGGCACCGCACTATGGCGATGATTGGTGGTTCCTATGCATGCTGGCCTTCGCCCAGATGGAAGCGGGCCAACCCGCCCGGGCCGAGCCGAACATGGAACGGTCCCTCGCCTTGCATCCCCGCAATGCCAACGGGTCGCACTACCGGGCCCATCTCTACTACGAAGTCGGCGAGCACGCGGCCGGTTTCGCCTATTTGAACGACTGGCGCCAGGACTATGGCCGCGACGGTCTGCTGCATTGCCATATCGCCTGGCATTGCGCGCTGTGGGCGATGGCCGCCGGCGACGCGCAGACCATGTGGGAGATCGCGGACGCGAATGTCGATCCGGCAAGCGGGGCGGGACCGGCGCTCAACGCGTTGACCGACATGGCGGCCCTGCTCTATCGCGCGCAGCTGGCGGGAATTGAGGTTCCGGCGGAGCGATGGCGGGTGGTCAGCGACTATGCGCGCAAAAGCTTCCCCAATCCCGGCATCGCCTTCGCCGACATACACGCCGCCCTGGCGCACGCCATGGCGGGCAATGGGGAGGCGCTGGAGACGCTGATCACGGACGCAGCCGGCCCCGCCGCCGATACGGTCCGCCCCGTCGCCGAAGGCTTCAAGGCGATCGCGGCGCAGGACTGGCCCGGCGGCATCGCCTCGCTCACCGCGGTTATGGCCGACCATGAGCGGCTCGGCGGCAGCCGGGCCCAGCGCGACCTGATCGAACACGCCCTCGCCCATGCGCTGCTTCGCGACGGCAAGGCGGCGGAGGCCAAACGGCTGCTCGCCATGCACCGGCCGCACACCGGCATGACCGGGGCGATCGCCGGCCTACAATAGAGCCCATCTAATGGCGGCAGCTCCCGTACAGCGGTTGCGTGAGCGGAGGTCCCGGGCGTGCTATCACGCTTTCGAACCGTCCCGCAGACCGACTGCAGAATAATCCCCGGGGAGTGCAGGTGATCGATTCTTCAGAAAACCGCGGTCATCTACCGCGTCTGCGGGCCGCAGGCCTGGGATTGTTGGCCGGCCTGTTGAACGGCCTGATTGCCCTCGGCGGTGGTGTGCTGATCACGCCGTTGCTGGTCGTTGCCGGCGTCAGCCCGCAGGTCGCAGTGGGCACCTCGTTGGCCGCGGTGACAATGTTATCGAGCGTCGGGTTCGCTGCGCATTTGCTGTTTGGCGGCATTACGCTCGGCTTCATTCCTATCCTTGCAGCCGTTGCCGGGGGCACCGCCGGCAGCGTGCTCGGATCGAAAATACTTGCGCGCCTGACGCCCCATTGGATGCTGATGCTCTTCGCCCTCGTCCAAGTGCTGGTGGCGATCCGCTTGGTCGATCAGGGACTGGGAACAGCACTGTTTGGCGAGGTCGTCACCGGCGGAGCGCCGATATGGGCCTATATGGGTCTGGGATTTTTCGCGGGAACGCTCTCGGGCATTTTTGGCGTCGGCGGCGGTGCCTTGGTGCTGCTGGGGTTGGCGGCTTTCTACGGCGTCCCCGTCGTCGAAGGGCTGGCGATCGCGTTGGCGCTTAATGTGACGAACGCGCTTGCGGGTTTGGTGCATCATGCGCGGCAGGGAAGAGTGCTGTGGCACGAATTGAAAGTCCTGATGCCTACGGCTGTCGTCGGCATCGGCGCGGGGGCGGCTCTCGCGCACGAATTGCCCGTCGACACGATGCGCGTGGTGTTCGGCGGTTTCTTCCTGTTCATGGGTATCATGCTGGCCCGCAAAGGATGGGCCATCGCGAGAAAGCGCCGGGATGACGAAGCGCCGGTGACTTAGCCCCACGAGCACGGGCAGTCCGGCAACGTAATTTCAAGCGCGGTCGCGCGTCCGGGTCGACTCCCCCGATCGGCCGTCCTAAATGTCAGGGTGCGCCTTCGGCAGGGCTTACGCCATTCGTGGGACTAGGGCTCGATGCCCTGCAGGCGCTCCAGGACGTCATGCAGCGGTTCGACGTCGCCGAACTTGGCGTCGATGTCGAACAGGTTCCATTCAACCGCGCCGGCGATACGGTCGCCGATGCATTCTCGAACCACGATAGGACGAAACCCTTCGGCGATGCCGTCCGTCACCGTGGAGCGGATGCATCCGCTTGCCGTTGCACCGGTGACCACGATCGTATCGACCCCGGCGGCAGTGAGAAAACTGGCCAGGTTCGTACCATGAAAGGCGCTGGCCTGCTTTTTGACGATGACCAACTCATCCGGACGGCGGCCGAGGCGCGCGTCAATTTCCATTTCTTTCGAGCCGGCAATTTGCGATTCGGAGGGGATCTTCTTATCCCACAGCCCCATATCCGTGTGGTCCCCCTCGGTAATTTGGTAGGCGACGGTGGTGAAGACGATCGGCAGGCCTTTCGCGCGGAACGCCGCCAGAACCTGATTCACCGCGGGGATGATGGTCTCCATGCCCGGGCAGGTAAATGGGGACCCTTCCTGGGTCCAGGTGTTGGCGAGGTCGACATTGATCAGAGCCGGTTTCTTGCCCCAGCCGATGCGCCGCTGGAAGCCGCGGTTTTGATAAAGCTCGGAGTCCTTCGCGAAAAGTTGCTCCAACAGGGTCTCGGTTTCCGCGTTCATCGTAATTCTGACTTTCTTTTCTTTAAAAAAGAACTTTCAGTGCGTTTCCGGCACAAGCCGGCCTGTTCCGCACGCCAGTCTTGCAGGATTTCGTTCGTTTTTGGAGTCCCGCGGATTGCGTGCCGGAAGACAGAGGAACAGAAACCCTAGTCGGCCCATACCGGTGAAGCACGCGACGCGTTAAGGTTACGATTGTGATTTCGCCATTCGACTGGCAGACCGGCGCACCGGTTTGAGCCGGCGCGAACCG
>JAPPPC010000568.1:3567-13399 GCA_028817685.1 Rhodospirillaceae bacterium | reverse complement strand
CCAACCGCCGCTATCTCTATTTCGCGCAAAAGGCCGACGTCGAGGGCTACAACGATGTCGCCACCGTCTTCCGGTCCACCGCCGAGGGCGAGACCGGCCACGCGCACGGCCATCTCGAGTTTCTCGAGGAAACCGGTGACCCGGCGACGGGCGAGCCGATCGGCGGGACGTCGGACAATCTGAAAGCGGCGATCGCCGGTGAGACGCACGAATACACGGACATGTATCCGGGTATGGCGCGCACCGCCCGCGACGAGAATTTCGAAGAGATCGCCGAGTGGTTCGAGACCCTGGCGAAGGCCGAGAAGAGCCACGCCGGCCGTTTCCAGCGTGCGTTGGATACGCTTGACGATTAAGCGTTGATGATCCGCCGCCCGCGATGATCCGTCACGCGGGCGGCCGGGTCTTTATTTCAAGGACAGAGTGATGAGTGAAGGCAGCCTCGAAGCGCCCATACGCCACCCCTTGGCCTGGCAGGATGAAAGTTTCTACGACGAAGCAGCACTCGATGAAGAGATGCGCCGCATTTTTGACATCTGCCATGGCTGCCGACGTTGCTTTAATTTGTGCGACAGCTTCCCGCGCCTGTTCGACCTGATTGACGAATCCGACAGCGGCGAATTGGATACGGTCGATTCGGCCGATTTCGCGCCGGTCGTCGATGCGTGCACGCTGTGCGACATGTGTTTCATGACCAAATGTCCCTACGTGCCGCCCCATGAATTCAACCTCGACTTCCCGCATCTGATGTTGCGCTATCGGGCGATCGAGCACCGCAAGGGCAACGTCCCTTGGCAGTCCAAACAGATGGCTAAGACCGACCGCAACGGCCGCCTGGCGAAACCCTTGGCGCCGCTGGCCAACTGGGCCCTGGATGAGAAGAACGGCCTGACTCGCGGATTGATGCAGTCCGTGGCCGGTGTCCACAAGGACGCTGCACTGCCGCGCTTCAACAGCCGGACCCTGGAAAACACGGCCGCGCCGGCTGTCACTGCGGGTGCGCCGGCCAAGGGCCGCAAGGCCGTGCTGTACGCCACCTGCTACGGCAATTTCAACAACCCGGAAATCGGCGTCGCCGCGCGCGGCATCCTGGCGCGCAACGGCGTCGAGACCGAGGTCGTGCACCCGTCCTGTTGCGGCATGCCGCTGTTGGAGCAAGGCGATATCGCCGCCGTGGCGGAGAGCGCACGTAAGGTCGCGGCCGAATTCGGTCCCTGGATCGACAAGGGCTACGACATCGTCGCGCTGATGCCGTCCTGCGCCTTGATGCTGAAGTTCGAATGGCCGCTCATCCTGCCGGATGATCCGGCGATCAAAAAATTGAGCGAGGCGACGAAGGACGTCACCGAGTACATCGTCGATATCGCCAAGAACGAAGGGCTGGCCGACGGCATGACAGCGCTGGGTGGCAAGGTTGCGGTCCATCTCGCCTGCCACGCGCGGGCGCAGAATATGGGCGCCAAGGCGGCGGAGCTGATGCGGTTGCTGCCTGAATCCGACGTCCAGTTGATTGAACGCTGTTCCGGCCATGGCGGTTCCTGGGGCGTGATGCAGGAAAATTTTGAGACCGCGCTGAAAGTTGGCCGTCCGGTCGCGCGCCAGATCAAGAAGGACGCGCCGAAATATTTTGTCTCGGAATGCCCGCTCGCCGGCATGCATATCGGCCAGGGTGTGGAACGAGCTGACGGCGACGTGCCGGAAACCGCGGCGCATCCGGTCGTGCTCTTCGCCCGTGCTTACGGCATCGCCGTTTAGGAGTGAATCCGATGAGCAAATGCAAGATTACCCGCGCCGACGTGATGGCGCTTGAGGATTTTGAGAAAATCCGTGCGACGAAGCGCAAGGAAATCGTGGCGCTGAAACGGCCGCGCAGAATCCCGGTCGGTCCAGACGCGGCCTTCTATTTCGAATCCTACGACACGATGTGGTGGCAGATCCACGAGATGCTGTACATCGAGAAAGGCGGCGAAGAACAGATCGCCGACGAGCTGGCGGCATACAACCCGCTGATTCCGAACGGCCGTGAACTGGTCGCCACGGTGATGTTCGAGATCAATGACGAAGAGCGGCGGCGCGCTTTTCTGGCCAAGCTCGGCGGTGTCGAGGAGACAATGTTCCTGCGCTTCGGTGATCATGAGGTACGCGGCGTGCCGGAGGTCGATCTCGATCGGACGATGGCAAGCGGCAAGGCGTCCTCCGTCCAGTTCATCCATTTTCCCTTCACCGACGAGCAGGCCGCGTCATTCCGCGAACAGGGTTGCAAAGCCATTCTCGGATTCGAACATGACGCTTACGGCCATATGACGGTTATCCCGGAGGAATCCCGGGCGACACTCGCCGGCGACCTCGCCGATTAGACCGTTCGGACGCTACTCGATGACTTCCTGGGTGCGCAGGCCCCACAGCCCGCTCTGCCGTACCCATCCGGAATAGGCGCCGACTTCGACCTCGCACCATTGGCCGTTACAGCTTTCGATCTTAGCCACGATGCCCGGCGCCATCTGCGCCACGGCGGGCGCGGTATCGCTCGCGCTGCGCCGCAATGTCTTCGCCTTTTCTATGATCACGATACTACGCCGGGCGGACAGCATGGCGCGGTGCACCCAGCCCTCGGCGCCTTCGGAATCGCGGATTTTGCGCCAGCTCTCGAACTCTGCGGTGATCGCGACGGGCAGGCGCTTGCGGACGAAGACCCATTTGACGGGGTAACGGACGCCCGGCCCGGCGCGGACATTGACCTCATCGGCGCGCAGCGATGCGAACCGGATCGGATCCGACGCTTTGGCATCCTGCGCCAGCACACTGTCATTGAATGGCGCGAGGAGCGCGACGGTCAAAATTGCGAATAGAAACGCGCGGAACATGGCCTGCTTCATTGAAATGTGATGGCGTTTCAATAAACGTTCGTGAAGGCGATTGGTCAAGGCGCGACATCGCGAAATGGAGCTTGTACAATCGCCGCTTATAAGGACAGGGATCGAACATGACCACGACAAAGCCACTCGTCATCGTGACGCGCAAACTCCCCGATGCGATTGAAACGCGGATGATGGAATTGTTCGAGGTCCGTCTCAATCTGGACGACACGCCGATGTCGCGTGCGGAGATTGCGGCGGCGATGCAGGAAGCCGACGTGCTGGTGCCGACCGTGACGGACCGGATCGATGCTTCGCTGATCAACGAGGCCGGCGATCAGCTGAAGCTGATCGCGACCTTCGGCACGGGGGTCGACAATATCGATCTCGACGCGGCCAACAAGCGCGGCGTCACGGTCGCCAATACGCCGGGTGTTCTGACAGAGGATACCGCGGATATGACCATGGCGCTGATCCTGGCGGCGCCGCGGCGCCTGGCGGAAGGCGAGCGGATGGTCCGCGCCGGGGATTGGACCGGCTGGACGCCGACATTCATGCTCGGTCACCGGATCTGGGGCAAGCGGCTGGGAATCATTGGCATGGGCCGAATCGGCCAGGCCGTGGCGCGGCGCGCCCGCGGTTTCGGCCTGTCGGTGCACTATCACAACCGCCGCCGGGTGCATGAGGAGATCGAGGCCGAGCTGGAGGCGACCTATTGGGAGAGCCTCGATCAGATGTTGGCGCGCATGGACATCGTGTCGGTCAATTGTCCGCACACGCCGGCGACATTCCATCTATTGTCGCGCCGTCGCCTGCAGCTGCTGAAGAGCGA
This sequence comes from Rhodospirillaceae bacterium, assembly GCA_028817685.1. Classification (GTDB taxonomy): domain Bacteria; phylum Pseudomonadota; class Alphaproteobacteria; order UBA8366. The sequence goes on along the minus strand of JAPPPC010000568.1, from coordinate 9,712 downwards.
CGCCTATCTGGTCAATACCAGCCGAGGCGAAGTCGTCGATGAAGGCGCGCTGACCAAACTGCTGACGGACGGCGCGATCGCCGGTGCGGGCCTGGATGTCTACGAGAACGAGCCGGCCATCAATCCCAAGCTCATCGCGCTGGACAATGTTGTTCTGCTGCCGCATATGGGGTCGGCGACGATCGAAGGCAGGATCGATATGGGCGAGAAGGTCATCATCAACATCAAGACCTTCATCGACGGCCACAACCCGCCGGACCGGATCATCGAAACCATGTTTTAGCGGGGTGCCCCAACGGCGCTCGCGCCGTTGGGAGACAAGCGCCATGGCAGTGCAAGGCCAGTGGCTGGCGACGCGCCTGCGCCGCCATATCGCGGAGCTGATCCGCCTCGCCGCGCCGGTCGTGGTCACGCGCGCCGGCATCCTGACCATGGCGACCGCGGATGCGGCGATGCTGGGGCGATCGACGGTCGAGCAGGTCGCCTTTCACGGGCTGGCCATCGCGCCGTTCATCGTGATCACCGTGACCGGCATCGGTTTGCTGTTCGGTACCGTCGTGCTGACCAGCCATGCGGTCGGGCGGGAACAGTTCACCGAGTGCGGTCCTATCTGGCGCCGGTCCCTACCCTACGCGGCTGCGTTGGGGCTGGGCGCGGCCGTCGTCTGTCAGTTCGGCACGCCGTTCTTCCTGTGGACGGCGCAGCCGCCCGATATCGCGGCGGGTGCGGGGAAGGTCGTATCCATCCTCGGCTGGGGCGCCCCCGGCACCTTGCTGTTCTATACGACGGCCTATTTTCTCGAAGGGTTGCGCCGGCCGCTGCCGGCGATGGTCGTGATGATCGTCGCCAATCTGCTCAACATCCTGTTCAACTGGATGTTCATTTTCGGCAATGCCGGGTTCCCGGCGCTGGGTGCGGAAGGCGCGGCGATCGCGACGACATTGGTGCGCAGTGCGATGGCCGTCTTTTTGATCGCCTATGTCTGGTTCATGGTGGACCGCGACCGTTACGCGGTTCGCTATGCGCTCGGCCGCGGCTGGTGGCGCGCTGGCGCGGAACATCGGCGGGTCGGCTACGCTGCGGGAACCAGCTACGGCATTGAATCCATTGCTTTCGGCACGATCAGTTTCTTCGCCGGTATCCTGGGCGCGATGGCCTTGGCCGCCTACACGATGCAGCATATCGTCTTCGCGCTCATCTTCATGATCGCGCTTGGCATCGCGTCGGCGACCAGTGTCCGGGTCGGTATCGCGCATGGCCGCGAGGATATGCCGGACCGCGCGCTGGCCGGTTGGACAGGGTTGGGGCTGGTCGTTCTCGCGCTCGGCAGCTGCGGCATCGCACTGCTGCTCTGGTCCGCACCGATCGCGGGCCTGCTGACAACGGACCCGGCGCTCGTTGCCGCCACTGCGCCCCTGATCGTGCTGTCCGCCTACGCGCTGATCGCCGATGGCGGCCAAGTGGTGATGGCGAGCGCCCTGCGCGGCGCAGGCGAGACCTGGGTCCCCACCGCAATGCACATCGTGTCCTATTTCGGCGTGATGATCCCCGGCTGCTGGATCCTGGCCTTCCCGATGGGCTACGGCGCGGCAGGGCTGGTCGGCGGCATCGTGCTCGCCAGCATCGTTTCCGTCACCCTGGTATCGTTCCGCTTCTGGATGATCTCGCGGCGCTAACTCTGCTCGACCGCCTGGACCGAAGTGATCGTCGGTTGGCTGCCGCAGAGCGGGCAGGCGGGGTCGGGCGGGACCTTGATCTTGCGGAAGGTCGTGTTCAGCGCGTCATAGAGCAGCAGGCTGCCGGACAGGCTTTCGCCCAGCCCCAGCAATTCCTTCAGCACTTCCGTCGCCTGCGCCGTGCCGATGACGCCGGCGATCGAACCGAAGATGCCCGCGGTCTCGCAGCTCGCCGTCGTAAGCTCCCCGGCGGCGGCGGGTTGGGGTACAGCCAGCGGAAACCCGGACGGTCCTCGAGCGATTTGAAGGTCGCGAGCTTCCCCGCGAAGCGCTGCAGCGCGCCGGCGACGAGCGGTACGCCGGCCAGATGGCAGGCATCGTTGACCAGATAGCGTGTGGTGAAGTTATCGCAGCCGTCGGTCACCAGGTCGTATTCCCGCACAAGCGCCAGCGCATTCTCCGCCGTTAGCTTCTCCTTGTGTGCGCGAACGGTGACTTCCGGATTGACCGCCTTGATCGCCTCGATGGCGCTATCCACCTTGGACTCCCCGACCCGGTCGGTGGCGTGCAGGATCTGGCGCTGCAGATTGCTGATATCGACGGTGTCGAAGTCGATGATCCCCAAGGTGCCGACACCGGCCGCGGCGAGATAGAGCAGGATCGGCGAGCCGAGCCCGCCGGCGCCGACGACGAGAACCTTCGAATTCAGCAGCTGAAGCTGCCCTTCCTCACCGACCTCATCGAGGATGATATGGCGCGCGTAGCGCAGTAGCTGGTCGTCGGTGATCTCCTGATGCATGTCAGACTCCTTCGAACAGCGGCGTGGACAGGTAGCGCTCCGCGAAGGAGGGGACCACGATCAGAATGCGTTTATCCGCCATCTCCGGCCGTTCGGAAATTTCCAGCGCGGCGGCGACCGCCGCGCCGGAGGAAATGCCGACGGGAATGCCCTCGATTCGCGCCATCTGCCGCGCCGTCCGGAATGCGGTCTCATTGGCGATCGAGACAACCTCGTCGATCAGGCCGGTGTCGAGATTGTCCGGCACGAAACCGGCGCCGATTCCTTCGATCCGGTGTGCGCCCGGCGCGTTGCAAGACAGGACCGCGCTGTCTTCGGGCTCAACGGCGATCATCTGAAAGTCGGGATTGCGCTCTTTCAGGAACCCGGCGCACCCGGTCACCGTGCCGCCTGTGCCAACGCCGGCGATCATGACATCGAGCTTCCCGTCCGTGTCGCGCCAGATTTCCTCCGCGGTCGTACAGCGGTGGATTTCAGGATTGGCCGCATTGCTGAATTGTTGCGGGATCACCGCGTCGCCCAATTCCGCCACGATCGCATCGGCGCGGGCGATGGCGCCCCGCATGCCCTGGCGCGCCGGGGTCAGGTCGATCTCCGCGCCGAGCAGTAGCAGCATCTTGCGCCGCTCCGTCGACATGGATTCCGGCATGGTCAGGATCAGCCGGTACCCTTTCACCGCGCAGGCGAAGGCGAGCGCGATACCGGTATTTCCCGAGGTCGGTTCGACGATCACCGTGTCCGGTCCGATCTTGCCGTCCCGTTCCAACGCCTCGATCATCGCCATGCCGATGCGGTCCTTTACCGATCCCATGGGGTTGAAGAATTCCAGTTTCGCCAGCAACTCGGTTTTCAGATCCGCATGTGCCATCAGACGCGACAGGCGAACGATCGGCGTCGCCCCGATCGTATCGAGAATGTTGTCGTAGATACGGCCCCGAAATTCGCCGTGCGCGCCAGCCATGTCGTTCGAACTTCCCTGTCTCTCGATCTAACCGTTAGATCATGAAGTCGAACATGTCGGATGCCGAGCATTGCACGCCGGCGGCGCGGGCGCGGGTACAGAGATCCTCGATGCTGACTTCGTCCAGGCGTTGCATCGCGGCTTCCTGCAATTCGAGCCAGAGCGGGTACAGAACGGCGCGGCCGAGCTCGGAACCGCCCGGCTCTTCCAGCGGGTCGGCCGTGCCTTCCATCTGATCGACGATGCGGGTGATTTCACCAAGAGAAATTCGCCGCCGTTCGCGCGCCAGACGATAGCCGCCGCGCGGACCGCGCACGCCGCGCAGGATTTCCGCTTTCACCAGATTTTGCAGGACCTGTTCCAGATACCGGCGCGGGATGCCCTGCCGCTGGGCGATCTCCTTGCTTTGTACCGGGGCGTCGGACGCGTTGTAGGCGATGTCGACGACCGCATCGATGGCGAAAATCAGTTTCTTGGTCAGCCGCAGCATCGCGTTCAGCCTCCTTCCGTGCCTGTCGAGCCGTAACCGCCGGTGCCGCGCGCCGTTTCCGACAAGTCTTCCTGTTCCCGCCACACCAACTGTGTCACCGGGGCGACGATCATCTGCGCGATCCGCATGCCGCGCGATATCTCGAACGGTTCGTCACCCATATTGATCAGCACCACGCCGATTTCGCCGCGGTAATCCGCATCGATGGTCCCCGGACTGTTCAACACGGTGATGCCGTTCTTCAACGCCAGGCCCGACCGCGGCCGCACCTGCGCCTCGAAGCCGCGCGGCAGCGCGATCGCCAGTCCGGTGGGGATCAGCGCGCGGGCGCCGGGCGCCAGTGTTTGCGGCGCGTCGATGGCCGCCAGCAGGTCGAGGCCCGCGCTGTCCGCGGTCGCGTAGGCGGGCAGTTGCAGGTCAGCGCCGTGCGGCAGCCGCTTGACGGCGACTTCCGTCATGCGCTTGCGCCGAAATGACCACCGATGCGCGAGACCAGCCGGTCCGCGACCTCATCCTTGGTCATGGTCGGCCAGCTTTCGACCGAGTCGGTGCCATCGACGAGATGGATCGTGTTGGCGTCGCCGCCGAATGTGCCGGTATCCGGCGAGACGTCGTTGGCGAGAATCCAGTCCGTGTTCTTGTTCTTGCATTTGGCCTGCGCGTTGGCGACGACGTTCTCCGTCTCCGCCGCGAACCCGATAACGAGGCTTGGCCGTTTGTTGCCGGCCTTGGCCAGGGTACGCAAAATATCCGGGTTTTCCGACAGTTCCAGCGGCGGCGGCCCGCCGCCATTCTTTTTCAGCTTCTGGGCGGCGGCATCCGCGACACGCCAGTCGGCCACCGCAGCGACGCACACCGCGATTTCTGCCGGCAGCGCCTTTTCGCACGCGGCCAGCATGTCGCGTGCCGATTCGACCTTGACCATGGTCACACCGGCAGGATCGGGCAGGGCGGTCGGTCCGCTGACCAGCACCGTATCCGCGCCCTCGCGGGCCAGGGCCGCCGCGATGGCATGGCCTTGTTTGCCGGACGACCGATTGGCGATATAGCGCACCGGATCGATCGCTTCGTGGGTCGGTCCGCTGGTGACGATGGCCCGACGTCCCGCCAGGGCTCCCGACCGCGGGGCGAGATGCGCGACGATCGCGGCGACGACATCTTCCACCTCGCTCATGCGGCCATAGCCGTACTCGCCGCAGGCCATGTTGCCTTCGACGGGCCCGACGCACATGACACCCCGCGACCGAAGCGTTTCGATATTTGCCTGGGTTGCTGCGTGCTCCCACATGCGCACATTCATCGCGGGGACGACCATGACCGGTTTATCCGTCGCCAGCAGCGCAGTCGTTGCCAAGTCGCTTGCCAGGCCGCTCGCCATGCGGGCCATGATGTCGGCGCTTGCCGGTGCGACAACCAGCAGATCGGCTTCGCGTGACAGGTTGATATGGCCCATTTCCGCTTCGTCGGTGAGCGAGAAAATATCCTGATACACTTTTTCTTCGCTGAGTGCCGAGACCGAGAGGGGCGTAACGAATTGCGCGCCGCCTTTGGTCAGGACGCACCGAACCGTGGCGCCCTGTTCGCGCAGGCGCCGGATCAGGTCAAGCGACTTGAAGGCGGCGATGCCACCGGAAATGATCAAAAGGATACGTCTGCCCTGCAGGTCCATGGCGTCACCGGCGATATTTACAGATTAAACGCTGTATTTAATCTAGCGCGTGATATGAGAGATTCAACATGTGATTTCTGTAAATGATGTGGTCTTTACAGATTGGCGATCAACAGCACGGCGATAATCGCGATCAGCCCATACAGAATCCAATCGGACCGCATGCCGCCGGTTGTGCCTTCATCGGCGCCGTTGTTCATTGGTTGCGCGCCGCTCAGGGCTTCCGCCACGGCCTCGGCCCGCCCCAGTAGCTGTGGCAGTTGTTCCAGAGTCGAAACGGTGTCGGTTACCATGTCACGCAACCGCGCCTCCGGTCCCCGGTTGACGAGAACCCACTCTTCGATCAGGGGCCGCGCCAGCGACCACATATTGACTGTCGGGTCTAGCGTGCGGCCGACGCCTTCCGCGACGAGCATGGTTTTCTGCAGCAACAGCAATTGCGGTTGCGCTTCCATTTCGAAGGTTTCGGTGACTTGGAACAGGTGCGCAAGCAACCGCGCCAGCGAGATTTCATGTAGCGGCTTGCCCAAGATCGGTTCGCCGATAGAGC
>JAPPPC010000568.1:0-3557 GCA_028817685.1 Rhodospirillaceae bacterium | reverse complement strand
ACCGATTTGCGTGCCGGGACGTAGCCGGCTTCGAAATGAACTTCGGCGACCCGCTTGTAATCGCGGTCGAGAAAGCCGATCAGCATATCGGCAAGATAGTTCCGCGTCTTCCGGTCGAGCCGCCCCATGATGCCGAAATCGACCGGGCACAGCGTGCCGTCGGCCGTGACGAACATGTTGCCGGGATGGATGTCAGCGTGAAAGAATCCGTCCCGGAAAACCTGGTTGAAGAAGGACTCCGCTGACCGCCGCAGAATATCGCGCGGGGCGAACCCGGCTGCTTCCAGTGCTGCGAGGTCGTCGATGCGGATTCCCTCGATCCGCTCCAACGTCATGACCCGCCGGCCCGTGCGCACCCAATCGATCTTGGGGACCCGGAAGCCGCTGTCGTTCTCCGTATTCTCGCGCAGTTCCGAAGCGGCGGCGGCTTCAAGCCGCAAGTCCATCTCGATATTGACCGAAGCCTCGAATGTTCGGACCACTTCCAACGGCCGCAAGCGGCGCAGCGCCGGGCGGGTGCGTTCGATCAGCCGGGCCAGCCACAAAAACAGCTCGATATCCTGCCGAAACCGGGCTTCGATGCCGGGCCTTAGAACCTTGACCGCGACCAAGTCGCCGTCATGCGTCTCCGCGAAATGGACCTGCGCGATCGACGCCGCGGCGACGGGCGAGTCGTCGAATTGAGCGAACAGCGAATCAACCGGTTCGGCCAGTTCTTCCTCGATCGTCCGCCGTGCCGTGTCGCCGGGAAACGGCGGCAGCCGGTCCTGCAGGGTCGCAAGGTCGTCGGCGATGTCTTCCCCAACCAAATCTGGACGCACGGACAGTGCCTGCCCAAGCTTGATAAAGGTCGGGCCCAGCTCTTCGAGAGCGGCCGACAGCCGTTCACCAGGCCGGCCCGCGACATCGCGGCGCGACATGAACTTCGCGATGGCGACGACCGGGCGTACGACACCCATCCGCTCCAGCGGAAACAGCGCATCGTGCCGCGCGAACGTCCTGGCGATGCCGATGAGGCGGGCAACACTGACGATGGAACCGATCACGATCTCAGATACGCCAAGCGGTGTGAATTGCCGCGATGCCGCCGGAAAGGTTTTGCACCGCGATGCGATCGAGGCCGGCATCGCCGATACGCTGGCTCAGCGCCTCCTGATCGGGAAACTTCCGGATGCTTTCCGCCAAATACTGATAGGCCTCGGCGTCGCCGGCAACGCGGGCGCCGAGCTGGGGCAGAACGGAAAAGGAATAGCGGTCGTAGAGGTCGGAGAGGAGCGGGAGCACGACCTTGCTGAACTCCAGGCACAGGAACTGGCCGCCGGGCTTGAGCACCCTTCGGGCTTCCCGCAAGGCGCGGTCGATATCGGTGACGTTGCGCAGGCCAAAGGCAATCGTATACGCATCCATCGACGCATTCGGCAGCGGCAGCGACTCGGCATCGCCAACCGCCCAACGGATACCGGACGTGACGCTGCGGTCGAGGGCCCTGTCGCGTCCCACAGCGACCATCGAGGCGTTGATGTCGCAAACCGTGACGTTCGTGCCGCCGGCGGCCAGAAACCGCGTGGCAATGTCGCCGGTACCGCCGGCGACGTCCAGCAACGCTTGGCCGGCGCGCGGTTTCAGACAATCGATGAGGGCGGCCTTCCACAAGCGGTGTACGCCGCCCGACATCAGATCGTTCATCAGATCGTAGCGGCCCGCGACCGAATCGAAGACGCCGCGGACGAGCGCCGCCTTTTCCGCGCGGTCGACGTCGCGGAACCCGAAATGCGTCTTTTCGGCCGACGCGTCTGTTTTCTCCAGTGCCATCGGCCGGACGATAACCCAGCGGTTGCGGGTTTGCCAGATGCCCGTATGCGCTTCTATAACCGGTTCTATGCCCGAATTGCCCGAAGTCGAAACCGTGTGCCGTGGTCTGCGAAAACCGCTTGAGGGCCGCCGGCTGACAAAGGTCGTCCAGCGTCGCTCGAATTTGCGGTTTCCGATCCCCGACCGGTTTCCGGAGCGATTGACCGGCCGTACGGTCCTCCGCGTCGATCGGCGGGCGAAGTTCATCCTGATTACGCTCGACGACGACACGGTACTGATCGTCCATCTGGGCATGTCCGGCCGCATGACCATCGTGGCGGCGGGGGACGCGCCGCCGCCGGGCCCGCACGATCATGTCGAGTTCGAAACCGATCAGGGGATGCTGGTCCGCTATTGCGACCCGCGGCGTTTCGGCTTGATGGATTTAACGATGGTGGACGAGCTTAAAGATCACCGCATGTTGAAGTCGCTCGGCCCGGAGCCGCTGGGCAACGCGTTTAACGCTGAAGCGCTCGACCAAGCCCTGACAGGTAAGCGGTCGCCGATCAAGGCAGCGTTGCTCGACCAAAAGAATGTCGCCGGATTGGGCAACATCTATATTTGCGAAGCGCTTTTTCGTGCGGGAATCTCACCGAAGCGCAGTGCCCACACGGTTCCCGGCAAGCGATCGGAACGCCTGGTGCGGGAGATCCGAGCCGTTCTGCAGGAAGCGATCGAAGCCGGCGGCTCGTCGTTACGCGACTACGTGCAAGCCTCCGGGGATCTGGGCTACTTTCAGCATCGCTGGAAAGTTTACGGCCGCGAGGGCGAACCCTGTCAGCTCGAAGGGTGCGACGGGACGGTGCGCCGAATCGTGCAGAGCGGTCGGTCGACATTCTATTGTGCAACGCATCAGCGTTGATGATATAGCACGGCCGCATGCGCATCCTGACTCTCATCGCCGGATTGATTCTCTTAAGTGTGGTCACAGGCCGCGCCGAACAGTTTCTTGCCGGCTTCGAAGATGTGCCGCTGATGCCGGGAATCGAGCCGGTGGCGAATGCGGGTGTCGCGTTCGATTCGCCGGGCGGGCGGATTGTCGAGGCTTACGCGACCGGTGCGGTCACCCCGAAAGCGGTGGAGTCCTATTATCAGGCGGCCCTGCCGCAGCTCGGCTGGACGCGGACCGGATCGCTCGAATTCAGCCGCGCCGGTGAGCGGTTGACGATCGAGCTGCAAGGGCAGTCCCCCGTGACCGTCCGTTTCGCGCTGGGGCCGGCGCAGAACTGAATAGACGAATTCGACTTCCAAGGAGAACGAGCCATGGCTTACGAACATATTCTGGTGGAAACGCGCGGTGCGGTCGGCCTGGTCACCCTGAACAGACCCGAGGCGCTCAACGCGCTCTGCGCCGCCTTGATTAAGGAATTGGCGGAAGCCCTCGACGCGTTCGAAGCGGACGATGCGATCGGGGCGATCGTCCTGACGGGCTCGGACAAAGCCTTTGCGGCGGGGGCCGACATAAAAGAGATGTCCGGCCGCTCCTACATGGATGTCTATCTTTCCGACTTCATCACCGTTGGCTGGGAACGGGTCTCGACCTGCCGCAAGCCGATTGTCGCTGCCGTGGCAGGCTATGCGTTGGGCGGCGGTTGCGAGATGGCGATGATGTGCGACTACATCATCGCCGCCGATTCGGCGCGTTTCGGTCAGCCGGAAATCACCATCGGCGCGATCCCCGGGGCCGGCGGCACGCAGCGCCTGCC
>JAPPPC010000042.1 GCA_028817685.1 Rhodospirillaceae bacterium | reverse complement strand
GCCATGGTCTTCGGCGACCGCCGGCCGCATCTGGTAGCGCTGCTGGTGGCGGACGAAGACTTCGCCAAGAGTGCCGGCAGCGAGGATGAACTCCGGTCCAAACTCTCCGAGGCGGTGGACCGGGTGAACAAGAAACTCAACCAGATCGAACGCATCCGCCGCTTCACCGTCGCCGACGAGGCCTTCACCACCGACAATGAAATGATGACCCCCAGCATGAAAATCCGCCGCCACGTCATCACGGCGAAATACGGCGAGGCGCTGGAGGGTTTGTATGGGGGGTAGCGGGTGTGATGGTTGCTGTCTAAGGCCTGCCGCTCGCCCGGCGATCTTCGCGAAATTGATTGATGACTGAGCGCGACAACCGCGAAGAGGATAAGTCCAGCACGATCTTCGCGGACAATCACGAATGGTCCGACCGGGTCGCAGTGTTTCGGCAAAAGCAGCTCGAACGGATCGGGGCAATCGTGATTATCACAATCGTAATTGCCGTCGTTGTTCTTTCGCTGTGGTGACGACGCCCCCCATTTGCGAACCCTAGTTTTAGGGACACAACAGAGTTTTAGGGACACAATACCTAATTTGGATCAAGGACAGGCATTGCGTCCACATAGGTGACGCTTTCATTTCAAAGGAAGCGTCGGCCGCGCAGGAGACTACGGAGAATGACCATGCGACTGAGCGGAAAGACAGCGCTTGTGACCGGCGCCGGCGGTGGCCTTGGCGGCGCCATTGCGAAACGGTTTGCGGCCGAGGGCGCGTCGGTGCTGTGCACGGATCGCGATCTCGAACGCGCCGACGCAACGGTCGCCGCCGTCCATGAAACAGGTGGCACGGCAAGGGCCTTGATGGCGGATATCGGGGACGCGGCGGACTGCGAAGCGCAGGTCGCTGAAACGGTCGACCGCTATGGCCGGATCGACATTCTGGTCAACAATGCGGGGGTCAGTTTGCACCGTCTCGCGCTCGAGACGAGCATCGAGGATTGGGAGCGTGTCCTTCGCATCAACCTGACCGGTTCCTTCCTCACCGCCCAGGCCGCGGCACGCCGTATGGTGGCGCAGGGCGGCGGGCGGATCATTCAAATCGGCTCCATATCAGGGCAGCGCGGCAATATGGGCGGTATCGCCTACGGAGCGTCGAAAGCGGCCGTGATGCACATATGTAAGGTGCTGGCGGTCGAGCTTTCGGCCAAGGGCGTGATGGTCAATGCGATTGCCCCCGGGCCGATAGAGACCGGTCTCAGCGTGCATGGCCCCACCCGCAAAAAGGGCTATATCGACCGGATACCTGTCGGCGAATACGGCACCGTTGACGCCGTCGCGAACGCCGCCCTGTTTTTGGCGTCGGACGAGTGTGAATGGATCACCGGCCATGTTCTCAACGTTGACGGCGGCTACGGCGGCGCCGGTGCCGCCTATGACCCGGCGGAAATCGCGATCAAGCCTTAGGCCAACCTCGACCGGCCATTAAAAATATAGGGACACAATACTTAATTCGTTCTGAGATAACCTTTGTGTCTACTAAATAGGCCCGGTTGCTCAGGCAGAATGTTCATAGAGTTCGGTTCGCACCGCTTCCAAGACGATTTCGCCGGTCTGTCGCCTCGTTACATCCTTCAAGCGCGCCACGCAGCGATTCGGTGTACTGCTCGGACGCGCGTCCAGTATCTCGCTCTCCACTGTGATGGTATCGCCGGGATAGACCGCACTTGTGAAACGCACATTTTCGAAGCCGAGCAGCGCAACAAGCCGGAAACCGTGATCGGCCATGAGGCTGCGGATGCGGCTTGTGTTCGCCAGCCCTATGGTCGTGCTTAGGACGCATACACCCGGCAGGATACGCTCACCGAACGAGGTCGATTTCATGTGCTCGCTATCGGCATGGATCGGGCCGACTGTCCAGTTCAGATTGACGAGCATGCTGAAATCCCCCTCGCCAATCGTCCGGCCAATGCTCAGGCGTTTTTCATTGTACGAGATCGCTTCGAGTAGCTCTTCCAAATCGGTCCCCTTTTCGTGCGTTTGCGGCCCTGGCCTGAGCCGTTCATGCCCCATTTCAACTGTATGGCACCAACAACTTAGCGAGGGGCACAATTTTCAGTTCGTGCGGAATTAAACTTTGTATCCCTTATCTTTCAACGGTCCGACCGGGTCGCGGCGGTTCGGCAAAAGCAGCTCGAACGGATCGGGATACTCGTAATGGCCGCAATCGTAAGCGCCATCGTTGTTCTTACGCTGTGGCAATGCCGCCCCCTATGCGAACTCAGAAATTGAGGGGCGGAATTCTCAGTAAATACAGAGTTAAGTATTTTGTCCCCATAATTTCGAACACGTTGTAGATGACGGGCAGATTGCAACACTCGGTTCTCGCCCTCCGGTCACTTCATGCTTCGGGAAATGCCTTACGCCGGTGCGGGAATTGGCCTTAGTATCCGGACGAGGAATTAATTGATCTTAATTCGGCTTTTTCTGGAACATTCATGAGCGCCTATTTCGATCGCGGCGTGCTGGTCACCGGCGGCGCAGGGTTCATCGGCTCGCATTTGTGCGAACGGCTGCTTGAACGCGGCAACACCGTCCTGTGCGTCGACAATTTCTATTCCAGCGACAAATCGAACGTGGCCGCGCTGAACGACTGGACCAAATTCGAGCTGATGCGGCACGACGTGACCTTTCCGCTCTATATCGAGACCAGCCGGATCTTCAACCTGGCCTGCCCCGCCAGTCCGGTCCACTACCAGCACGACCCGGTTCAGACCATCAAGACGTCGGTGCATGGCGCCATCAACATGCTGGGGCTGGCCAAGCGCACCGGCTCGCGCATCCTGCAGGCCTCGACCAGCGAAGTTTATGGGGACCCGACCCTCCATCCGCAAACGGAGGCGTATTGGGGAAACGTCAATCCGCTGGGTACGCGGGCCTGCTATGACGAAAGCAAACCCTGCGCCGAAACATTGTTCTTTGACTATCACCGGCAACACAATCTGGACATCCGCATCGCGCGCATCTTCAACACGTATGGTCCCCGCATGCATCCCAATGACGGGCGCGTGGTCTCCAACTTCATTCTCCAGGCGCTGCGGGGCGATCCGATCACGATTTACGGTGATGGCAACCAGACACGGTCCTTCTGCTACATAGACGATCTGGTCGACGCGTTGCTCCGTTTCATGGATTCCGAAACGGCGGGCCCGGTTCCGATCAATCTGGGCAACCCCGAGGAGCTAACGGTCCGCGACCTGGCCGAAACCGTGATCGATCTGACCGGCAGCGCCTCGAAGCTTGTCTTCGAAGCAAGACCGCAAGTCGATCCGATGCAACGGCAGCCGGACATCACAAAGGC
>JAPPPC010000839.1:3311-13409 GCA_028817685.1 Rhodospirillaceae bacterium | reverse complement strand
GCGGAATACACCTTAGCGAAGCCGTCAAACTGTCCAAACAAGTGGGACCACCTCACAACGAGACATCGAAAACGATCTATCGAAACTGCGCAACCGATACCAGCAAGTACTTCGACTCAGGCAATGGCCCGGCTTTGCAGCAAGCATTTCAAGATATTGCTGAAGAGTTGATCAACTTGCGGGTGAGTAAGTAGAAAATGCACGGCTGACGTGTACGAAAGGATTGCATTAACTTTCGTTTAAATATTAGCTTATACGGTAGTGGTGACGCGGTCTCCGTACCGCAACGCCACGGAAGGCGAACCGAGATGAGCTACATGGATTATCCGAACCAATCGCCGGTCGGTTACGACGGAATTCAGAACGATCAAGCGAAATCATGGCTTGGCGCGGCGTTTGTTATCGGTGGCGGCAGCATGCGGCTTTGGCGCCTTATCGGTTATGCAATCTGGCGGCTGATTTAAAGCACGCCCTCAGCGTCAGGCCGCGCGACAGCGCTCGATAATCGCCGGGTCGGCGGCAGATAAACCCATTCCCACATTTTTTTTCGGCTTGGGCCGTCATTTTGCGCGACGCCATAAAGGGCGATGACCGCGAGATATTTCTTTGTACCCCTACTGATTATTGTCCCTTAAGTTTCCGGTCAATTGGCGCCGTCAGCCCCGCTGCAGAGGAGTCCCAAATGACCCGCGATGAAACATTGAGCTTGTTGGATGAGATCGGTGCCGCATTCGCCCGCCACGATATCGATGCGATGGTGCGTTATTTCGCCGCCGACGGCGAATTCGTGAACGCCATCGGTCCCGACCCTCATGGCACAACCTACAAAGGGCATGAACAGATCAGGGGATATTTCGAAAACCTGTTTGCCACGGTGGAGGATGTGCAATGGGAAAAGACCGATATCCGCGTCGCCGATGAAAAGGCCTATGCCGAATGGCACCGTCGCGCGACGCTGAAATCCGGCGAGACCCAGGACTGGCTCGGTGTCGACATCTACACTTTCGGTGGACGTGAGATCGTCAAGAAAGACACCTATATCAAGGTCGTGCGGTAGCGTTGGGTCTCCAGACAGGTCGAGGCTTAAGTGCACCGAAGTTCGGGTGCCGCATCATATTATCCAGGCGGCCTAATTTAAGCGTCCTCCCGGCGCCATCGCCCCCGAAACGTACACTCAGCCGACGCGGTAGCGCTCGATGACCGCCGGGTCCGGGTCGGTGCCGAGCCCCGGCCCTTGGGGAACGTTGAACGCGCCGTTCACCGGCTCGATCAGGTCTCCGTACAATGTCGCCTCGGGCGACAGATAGAACCGTTCGACCAGCCCCTCCGCGGCTTGTGCCGCCATCAGATGCAGTGTTGCGACGAACCCCGGTCCGAAATAGGGCGAATGCGGCATGACCGTCACGCCGTGCGCTTCGGCCAGGGTGGCGACCTTGCGAAACTCCGTGATGCCGCCAACTTTCGTAACGCTGGGCTGCGCGTAGTCGACGGCACCGGCCACGAACATGTTGCGGAAATCGAATGACGTGCAGGCGTTTTCGCCGGCCGCGATCGGCACGCCGCTGTCGCGTCGAAGTCTCGCCAACTCCGGATAATCCTCCGGCGGGAAGATCGGCTCCTCCAGCCAATAGATGTCGTACGGTTTGAAACGCGCGGCCGCCTGGCGCGCCTGTGCGGGTGTCCAGGGGCAATTCGTATCGACCATCAAGGGGATGTCGGGACCGATCGCCTCGCGGGCGGCGCGTACTTCCGGCTCGGCGGTCTCGTGCAGCTTGATATGCCGGAACCCCTCGGCGACCGCAGCCTGGCATCGCTCCGTGACTATGGCGGGATCGTGATAGCGAAACAGGCTGGCATAGCCTTCGATACGGTCCCGGCCGGCACCCCCAAGCAGACGATGCAGCGGTTGGCCCGCTGCCTTGCCGGCGATATCCCACAGCGCGATATCCAGGCCGGACAGGGCGAAGATGTTGACGCCATAGCGGCCAAACAGATGCATCGCTTTCTGCAGGTCGAAATTCAGCCCGGCGATGTCGCCCGCGTCCCGTCCGACAGCCATTGGCGCGATCATCTTGTCGATGACTGCCTGGACCGCATCGCGGCAATGATAGGCGAAGGCATCGCCATAGCCCGTGATACCTTGGTCGGTCTCGACCCGGACCAGGACGGTCGAGAAGACATTCCATTCTTGGCCACCCAGCGCATTCGAGGGGGCGCCGTGGCTGAAGGGAATGTCGAGGGCGATGGACTCAATCGCGGTGATTTTCATGTTTCCGGTTCCGTCAGAGGGGGGCGATGGACTGGCGAATGGTATAGGCTGCGCTGCGGCAGAGGCTAGTGGAATAAGCGGATGAGCCATCAGGATCGGTTGCGCAACGCGCTGGCGGCCGGCGATTTAGCAAGCGCCGAACGGCACGCTATGGCGGCGCTGCGCGAAGACCCATCGGACGGCATGCTTCTCGCACGGCTTGGGTCGATCCGGATGGGTTTGGGACGCGGGGATGAAGGCGTCGATGCACTGCGCCGCGCGACGGAAGCGCTGCCGCAGGCGGGTGTTGTTTGGAACGAATACGGGGTTGCGCTGGCAACCACAGGGGCCACGCGCGAGGCGGAGACGGCGTTGCGCAAGGCGCTTTCGCTGGCACCTGACATTCCGCAAATTCACAACAATTACGGTAACGTCCTGCGTGGGCGCGCCGCCTATCGTGAGGCGATCGCCTGCTATCAGGCTGCGCTCGACCGGCGGCCCGATTATCTGGAGGCGCGCGGCAATATGGGTGTCGCCTTGCAAGAAGCCGGAGACTCGGCGGCCGCGATCGAATGCTTCGAATCCGTCTTGGAGAATGCGCCGGAGGACGGCGCGACCTGGACCCACCTCGGCGCGGCCCTGGCCACCGAGGGGCGGCTCGTGGACGCGGAAGCCGCGCACCGAAAGGCCATCGCGCTTCTGCCCGGGTCGCCCGATCCGCACAACAATCTGGGAATCGTGTTGAAGGATCAGGGCCGGCTTGTCGAGGCGCGCGACGCTTATCAGGCGGCGCTCGAGCGCGACCCGGCTGACTCCGGCCTGCATTCCAACCTGCTGATGTGCCTGTGCTACGACCCGGCGGTGACGGCAGAAGAGACGATCGAATTGCATCGTGACTGGGCCGCGCGCTACGCACCGCTGGCCGACGTCGAACCGTTCCATATCGATGATAAGGGGCCGCTCCGCGTCGGCTACCTGTCACCGGATTTCCGCGAACATTCGGTCGCCTACTTCGTCGACTCCATTTTCGCAAACCACAATTCGGCCTGCGTTTCGCTATACGCCTACAACGATGCGGCCGACTCGGACGAGACCACGGCGCGCCTGCGCGCCAGTACCGCTCACTGGCGCGACGTCTATACGGACGACACCGAGACGCTCTACCGGCGGATTCGTGATGACGGCATTCAGGTTCTGATCGATCTCGCGGGACACACCGCCAACAACCGCCTGCCGGTCTTTGCCCGCCGCGCGGCGCCGGTGCAGGTGACCTGGCTCGGCTACGGGATGACCACCGGCCTGCCGCAGATGGACTACCTGCTGTCCGATGATTGGGTCGATCCGCCTGGCCCCGCTGATGATTGGTGCACCGAAGAGATCTGCCGCCTGCCGTCCGGCTTCATGTGCTACACGCCGCCCCGGGATACCCCATTGCCGGAACCGAAGACCGGACGGCCGCTGACCTTCGGCTCTTTCAACAATCTTTCCAAGGTCAACGAGGACGTCGTCGCCTTGTGGGCACGTTTGCTGCAGGCGGTCCCGGACTCCGAATTGTTACTGAAGTCGCGGCAGCTTGCCGACCCGTCGATTTGCGACCGCTTACGTTCCCAATTCGCGGCATCGGGGATTGCGCCGAACCGGATCCGGTTCACCGGTCGCACCGCGTCGCGCGCCGAGCATTACGCTTTGTATGGGGCGGTGGATGTGGCGCTCGACACCTTTCCGTATAACGGTGCGACGACGACCTGCGAGGCGCTGTGGATGGGCACGCCGGTGGTCGCGTTGACGGGGGACCGCCATGTGGGACGCTTTGGTTTGACGTTTCTTACGCGTGCCGGCTTTCCGGAATGGGTTGGGGATACGCCGGACGCCTTCGTCTCGATTGCGGCGGCGCTGGCACGGGATCGTCCCGACGCCGAGACGGTCCGCCGGACGGTCGCCGGTTCCTTGCTGGTTGACGGGGCGGCCGCGGCGCGGGATTTAGAGACGGCTTACGCGCGCATGTGGCAGCGCTGGAAGGAGGCCGCGGATGGCTGATGGGATCAAACTGCATTTGGGGTGCGGCGGCGTCATCATCCCGGGCTACGTCAATATCGACCTCAATATCCGGCCGGGAATCGCTCTGCTGTCCGATCTGCGCCGTCTTCCCTTCGCGCCCGGCGGCGTGGATTTCATCTTCGCTTGCGCCGTGATCGAGCATTTCGAGCGCAACGAATGGCGCTCGGTTCTGGCGCACTGGTTCACCGCGCTCAAGCCCGGAGGCACCCTGCGCCTGTCGACGTCCGATTTCGAAGCTTGCGTCGCGCAGTACGCCGCGGAGGGCAATATCACCGACGTGACGGGCCTTATCATCGGTGGTCAGCGGGATTTCTACGACTGGCACGGCATGATATTCGATTTCGAATTGCTGCGGGGCGGGCTCGAAGAGGCGGGCTTCGGCAATGTCCGCCGCTACGACTGGCGCGAGACCGATATCGGCAAGGCGGGCATTGACGATTACAGTCAGGCCTACCTGCCGCACATGGATAAGGAGAATGGGCGATTGATGGCGTTGAACGTCGAAGCGGATAAGCCGGTCTGATGGAACTCACCACACAGGAACGCGCGATTGCTGGCGGCGCGGAGAGCGAGGCGGCAGCGATGGCGATGCGGATCGTTGCCGAGGCCGGCCGTCTCCTGGGCGCACCGAAGCTGATCGAGATCGCGTCGGTGCATGTCGATGGCTGCCTCTATCACGGGGACTCCGGTGTCCATTTTGCCGAGAAGCTGGTCGCCGATGGCGGCAAGGTTCAGGTACCGACGACCTTGAATGTCGGGGCGCTCGACCTGCTGCATCCGGAGCGTGTGCGCGGCGATGCGCATTTCCGCGATATGGCGCGGCGTCTGATGGACGCGCACCTGGCGCTCGGCTGCACGCAAAGCTTTACCTGCGCGCCCTATCAGACCGGCCACCGCCCGGCGCTGGGCGAGCAGGTCGCCTGGGGCGAGAGCAATGCGGTGGCGTTCGTCAACTCCGTCCTTGGCGCGCGGACGAACCGCTATGGCGACTTTCTCGATATCTGCGCGGCGATTGCCGGGCGGGCGCCCTATTGCGGTCTCCATCTCGACCGCAACCGGCGGGCGCAGGCCGTCGTGTCCACCGATCAACTTTCGACCGAACTCAAAAACACGGATGCGTTTTACCCGGTGCTGGGCGCCTGGCTCGGTGCGACCTTCGGGGAGACAGTCGCTGTCGTCGACGGCCTACCGCCAAAGCAATCCGAGGACCGGCTGAAGGCGGTCGGCGCGGGCGCTGCGTCGACCGGGGCGATTGGGCTATTTCATATCGCCGGCGTGACACCGGAGGCACCGACGGTCGAGGCGGTCTGCGATGTCGACGTGGTCGAGACGGTGCCATTGACGCCCGATGCGGTGCGGGAGACGCGGGACCGCCTGTCGACGGTGTCCGGCGAGCAGATCGACGCGCTTGCCGTCGGCAGTCCCCATTTTTCACGCGCCGAGTTCGCCGAGCTTGCGGCGCTGGCGCGCGGCAGGCGCTTCGGCATCCCGTTTTTCGCCTGCACGGGTCGAGACGTCATCGATGCGCTCGACGGAACGGAAGACCGCGCCATCCTTGACGCGGCAGGCCTCACATTCGTGGCCGATACTTGCGTTGTCGTCGCTCCGATCCTGCCGGAGTCGGGTGGCGTGCTGATGACGAATTCCGCCAAATTTGCCCATTACGGCCCGGCCAATACGGGCTTCGACGTGGTCTATGGCAGTCTCGCCGATTGCGTCGAATCCGCTGTGGCCGGCCGTGTGGTACGGGACGAAACGCTATGGCGATGACATTGCGCGGTGAGGTGTTGATCGACGGCGCGGCCGAAGGGCCGCTGTTCCGGCTGGGCAAGCCGATCAGCTTTTGGGGCGGCGTCGATCCGGTCACTGGGCGGATCACCGATCCGCGCCATCCGGATCACAATGCCAGTGTCGCGGGGACGGTTCTCGCCCTGACCGAGACCATCGGATCCAGTTCGTCCAGTGCTGTCATGCTGGAACTGCTGTCGAAAGGGTTGGCGCCGCGCGCGTTGCTCATGGGGCGGCCGGATGCAATTTTGACGCTTGGCGTGGTGGTCGCGCGAGAGATGGATATGGGGTCGATACCCGTGCTGCAGGTCGATGTCGGACGACTCCCGGCGAGCGGGGCCGTAACGATCACGGAAGGTGGCGAAATTTCCTTTGCGGAATGATGCGCACTGTTATTCTGCGCAGCAAAGAACGACCAATTCACAGGACACAACACGATGAGCGAAAGAGTTCCGACAACGGCGACCCTGGAGGCGTATCCGGTCTTGGACAAACACCGGTTCGACGAGGCCGCCTTGTCGCGCTTCATGGAGGCGAATGTCGAGGGCTACACACCGCCGCTGGAGGTGGGGCAGAGCATGGGCGGCATGTCGAATCCAACCTTCATCCTGCGCGACGGCAACGGCCAGCGCTATGTGATGCGCAAGAAGCCGCCGGGCAAGCTGCTGCCCTCGGCCCATGCGGTGGACCGCGAGTTCCGCGTCATCAAGGCGCTCGGTCCGACCAACGTGCCGGTGGCGAAAGCCTACGCGCTGTGCGAGGACGAGTCGGTCATCGGCCAAACCTTCTACATCATGGAGTTCAAGGACGGCCGCGTGTTCCGCGACATGTCGCTGCCGGAACTTTCGGTCGAAGAACGGGGCGCGATCTACGATGCGATGAACGACACGCTCGCCAAACTGCACATGGTGGATTACGAGGCCGTCGGCCTGTCGGATTATGGCCGCGTCGGCGGGTACATCGCGCGTCAGGTCAGCCGCTGGAGCAAGCAGTACGAGGCCAGCAAGACCGATGAGATCGACGCCATGGACAAGCTGATGGCCTGGCTGCCGGAGAACATCCCGGACGACAGCCTGACGACCATCGCGCATGGCGACTACCGTCTGGAGAACATGATCTTCCATCCCACCGAGCCCACGGTGATGGACGGGGTCGACTGGGAGTTGGGGACATTGGGCAACCCGCTGTCGGATCTCGCCTACAACTGCCTGCCCTATGTCTGGCCGGACGAGGGGCGCGGCGATCTGATTGGCGTCGACTTCGAGAATTATGGCATTCCCTCGGAAGAGGACTATGTCGCCGCGTACTGCAAGCGCACCGGTCGCGACGGGATCGACGACTACCGGTTCTACGTCGTGCTGTCCCTGTTCCGCATCTCGGCGATCATCCAGGGCGTCTATTTCCGCGGCCTGCAGGGCAACGCGCCCTCGGACGCGGCGCTGGAGCGCAAGGAGTCCTGCCGCATGCTGTCGGAGATCGCCTGGGCGATGGTGGAAAAGCGGTAGGCCTGTCGGCGCGGCTGCGTTAGCGATTCCGCTTCAGCGTCTGCGACGGGCTTTCGCCGAACATGCGCCGGTAGGTCACGGCGAATCGGCCCAGATTACCGAAGCCCCATTTCAACGCTATTTCGGTGACGGTCGCGTGCGGGGGCGCCTGGGTGAGTTCGTCCCGCGCCGCCTGGAACCGCAGCTTCTGTAGATAGGCCATCGGGCCGCAGCCCAGATTGTCGGCGAAATGCCGCTGTAACGTCCGGCCTGGCACGCCGCTGACGGCGACCAAATCCTCCAGGGTGATGGCCCGTTCGAGATTGGCGTGGATGTAGTCGAGAACCCGTTTGACATCACGCGGCGCGATCGACTGGTTCAGACGCAGCATCCTGTCGGAATAATTATGCGGCTGCGCCAGCAGCAGTGCGGTCATCAGCGCCTGTTCCGTCTGCCCTGTCATCAGCTCATGCGTCAGCAGCGCCGGCGACTGTTCCAGGCTCTGCATGACGCCGTTGAGATAGGCGAAGAAGGCTTTGACGGTGTCGTCGCGCCGCTGCATTTCCGTCGAGAAGACGAGCGGCTCGATGACGGCCTCGCCGAGCAGCTGGGATAGTTGGGCGGTCATGGCCTGCTGATTGATTGTCAGGTTCACGCGGGTGGCACCGTCTTCGGTCCAAGTGGTTTGGTCCGCGTGCGGTGAGAGGACCGCGGTGGTGTCCGCGCTGCACTCGACGACGTCATGGCCAATTCGCGCCTTGACCCCGCCGCTATAGGGCGAGAACACGGTGTATTCCTCGCGGCCGGCATCGGCGTCGATGCGCAGGGCGGCACCGTATCCCATGTAGGCGATGTAGAGGTTGGGAAAATAGGCGCCGTTCATCCTGGCGCTCGTCTGCCCGAGTCCCGGCCGTGAGGCCTTGAGCTGCTTGCCGGATAGCAGGGACTGCACCTCCTCGAACGAGTCGCTCCGAAGGATCGGGTACGCGCTCAACGGGGCGGTCATTGCGGCGGGCATGGTTCGATCCTCTGTTTCCTACGGTTCGCTCAGGCTAAGGCGAATCTTAAGGCTCGCCAGTGACCGTGGTCACAAAAGTTGGCGGCGCAATCCGGACAGGCCTGGCGGATACCGGATAGCGAAGGTGATGCCAAGCGCGCGACCCTATCCGCACATGTCCGGGGAGGGGCCAAATTGGCGCCGCGCACGATGCTGTGGCGCAGAGAGGAACCGTAGGAAATGCACAGCGCAATTGGTTTCACAGCCCGTGTTTTGGCGTTGGCCACCTTTTTTGCCCTGTTTGCCGCTCCGGCCAGGGCCATCATAATTCAGGATGCGTCCGCTCGTTTTACAGACGTGAGCGGCATCGTAACAAGAGGCTCCGACAGCGTTACCGACATTTCCGCACCGATTTCGACGAGCATTACCGCGTCGATCGCAGGTGATTTCGGCAGCGCTTTACACTCGGTAGGGCCCTTCGGAAATCTCGGCATGCAGGGAACCTACTTCCAGCCCGGTGATTTCTCCAACGACGTCACCGTGCAAAACACGGCGATCATAAACAATACCGGCCGGTCGCAGTTCGGCGCGGCCAATTTCATAATCGACGGCGGATTCCTGAGATTCTTCGCCGGGGCCGGATCCAACATGATTTTTACGCTGTCGCTCGAGTCGAAGGTGGATGGCGTCGACCGCAGTTCGTTTTCCGCCAGCATTGAGCTGGCGAATGATTCCACCGGTCGCCATACGGTGTCGATCTTTGGTGAGGATATTGGCGCGACCGAAAACCCCCTGACGGGCGATGTGGACATTCCCCTCTTTTTCGGCGCGTTGGACATCGGCGTTGTTGAGCCGGGAGGCATCATCGATCTCGAATATAAGGTCGAAATCGATGGGCTGATGGTTCAGTTCGTCGAGGTCGCGGAATTCGCGTTCAGCGACCCTCTCAATGTCGACGGGTTCGGCGAGGCGCCGACCGTCTCATTCAGCGATGTTTCGAACGCCGTGCCGGAGCCGGCCGCGGCGCTGCTGCTATTGGCCGGTCTCGGTCTGTTGGCGGGACTACGGCGCCTCGAGGCATCCTACGTGCGCCGCGCCTAGGCGACCGCCGGCACGGGATGCCCGTCATCGTCGAACTCGCCGACGCGATAGGTGCCCTGTTCGTTGCCGTTGACGTTGTAGGTGAAGTACTGGACGTCGGTGGTCGGTACGCCGAAGCTTCGCGTGACCGGGCGTCCGTCCTCATCTTCCTCGTTCTGCCACATGTGCAGCCAATTCAGCACGTCCGCGCCGTCCTTCAGGAGGTCGGCCGCATGAGCGGCTTCGAGGTCGTCGACGGACATCCAGCGATTGCCTGGTGTCGCATCGTCAGCGGCGGTGATGCCGGGGGCGGATGATTGCAGGCGGTGGCCGTAGACCCGGCAGCGCCAGGCTTGCGCATCCTCGTCCGTTCCGTCCTCAGCCAGGTCGACCAGCCAGCTCAGCCAGGGAACCTGCAGGCCCAGCCGCTCGCGCGTCTGCGT
>JAPPPC010000839.1:0-3301 GCA_028817685.1 Rhodospirillaceae bacterium | reverse complement strand
TCTGCGTCACGATCTAGCCCATCACGTTTCAGAAATCCTGGTTGGCTGCAGTCTCGTCCTGCGTTGAGGCGATCCGCGGCAGGTGCCAGCCGTCTGTGTCGTTGCCCAGGACGAGCAGCTTGTCGTCGCTGTCCTCGATCAGAAGTTGCGCCTCGTCGACGCCGCCCACGGCCCCGTCGCGCACCGCGGCGTATTGGCCGTCGCTCCGGTGATAGGGGACGAGATGCTTGGCGCCCTCCGGCAGAACCTCGTGCACGCTGGAAGGATAAATGGTCGGCCCGCAGGCCGGCGGCGAGGATTTCGCGTGGAACTTCATGTAGAGCCCGCAGCGGTCCGAATTGCCGTAGTTGGGCAGCGGCTCGTGCCACAGGAAGCCGTTCATCAGGACGACATCGCCTTTCTTCAGCGACGGATCGACCAGCGTGATCTCGTGCGGCTTTGGCACCTGCGCCGCGTCCACCGGATGCACCCGGCCGTCCGAGGGCAGCACGGTGGTCTCCAGATGCGACCCGGGTGCGACGGTGAGCGGGCCCGCCGTCTCCGTGTAATCGACGAAGGGGACGACCGCGAACATCCATTTGACATAGGAGCCGACGCAGCGCCAAGGCTTGTAGTCGTAATGCGCGCCGCTGCCCTTGATGTAGGGCTCGTCGCCGAGGCCCGCCCCGGGCGGCCGCATGATCGACCAGTACTGCGCCAGCGTGGCGGGCTCGCCGAACAGCTCCTGGACCGCCTCCATGATGGCGGGGTGGGCGAGGCTTAGTTCCGCGATCTCGGGATTACCCTCCAGGACCCGGGGCCCCATCGAATGGATGCCGGGTGCGGGATAGGCCGGCCCCTTCTTCAGCGTGTCGTAATCGCCGCGGTTGAAGGCGGCGCGGATCGGCTTGGCGAGACGGTCCACCTCCTCATGCGTCAGGACGTTCCGGAGGACGTAATAGCCATTCTTTTCGAATTCTTCCTTCACAGCGCAGCCTTCTAATTCTGGGGACGGACAAAATGCCAGTGCCTCCAAATTACTACTCAGGCGTTGAATATCAAAGTGCGTCCCTGGAGGTGGAACGCGGCGATTCAATACCACCGCGTACGCGACCCTATAACGGGATCGCCAGCAGGGTGTCGATCTGGTCGCTGTCGATGACGACGATGCGTTCGCGGAACTTGTAGTCCGGGCCGGAGATGTCGATGTCGTCGAGATAACGGCCGGTCGCGAACAGGGTCGTTTCGCCGCTATGCATGATGCGGGCGACAATGAAGTGGGTGTGGACGATGGCGGTGTCGCTCTCGATCGATTTGAACCGGTAGGGGCCGACCACGTGGCGGTAGCGGTGCGGTTCGTAGAGGTTGGCCTGGCGCAGGGTAAAGACCCGGTCGAGCAGCATGCCGCGGGTCGCCGCGTACATCACGCCCTGGCGCATTCCCGCCTCGTGATTGGAGCGGCTGATGATCTGGTAGCGGCACGGGTCGGCGAACAGGTCCGGCCATTCCTCCAGCCGATCCTCGTCGATGATCTCGGCATAGAGACCGATCAGTTCCTGCACGCCGAGCCGGACCGCCTGTTCGTCCCGGTCAGTCACATCTATTCGCCCATCAACGCGCGGTAGTGCTTCCAGAAGCCGCGGATTGCCGACTCGCTGGCCTTGAAGGTCTGCGACTCCGCTTCGTGGCCGCCCATCATCACGACCCCCGCGCCCTCGTCATTATACTGCAGGGCGCGCTGCACGAAGCCGCCGATGAAACCGTCCTCCATCGCGACGTAACCCGCCGGGCCGATGAGATTGCCTTGGCGCAGGCGGCGCTCGGTCATTTCCTCGTCGTCATCTTCGAAGCCGAGATGGATCCATTCCAGCTCCGTCCGGTCGACGCCGCGCGGCCGGATGACCCGCACCGCGATCGTGTTGCGCACCTGCTGCAGCACCATGCCGGGGAAGACGGTCAGGATCTGCACCGAGACGCCGTCGCCATACTCGTCCACGGACTCGACGACGGAGCTGTCCTGCAGCCGAAAGTCGCTTTCCGCGCGAATGCCCTCATCCTTGTAAGCAGCGGTCTCCGCTTCGTAATCGAGCTTGGCGAAGCTGTAATGATTGCCGCCATCGGGATTGATGAAGATGCCGCCCGGCATGTTCAGCTTGTTGATCTTGAAGGTCGTCAGGAAGAGGTGAAGGATCGAGGCGTGATAGGTGTCCTTCACATTCTCGATATAGAGCTTCCAGTTGTTCGGCAGGATCTGAGTATTCCGTCCCAGCAGCGTCGGCGTCCGGTTCATCACCCGGGTCAGGCCGCGCACCACGTCTGCGCCGAGCCAGTCCTCCAGCCCAGCCACCTCGTCGCTGAAGGTGCCGAAGACGATGCCGCCCAGCACTTCGACGCGCAATTGCTGCAGCCGGTGTTCCTCCTTGCGGAATTCCGGCGCCATGCCGCCCTTGCCCTGGACGCCCTGTTCGAAGGCGACCCCGGTCAACTGCCCCGTCAAATCGTAGGTCCAGCCGTGATACATGCAGCTGAACTTCTTCACATTGCCCTGCCGGCCCATGCACAACAGGTTGCCGCGATGGATGCAGCGGTTGACGAAGGCGTTGATGGTCCGCTCGGCATCGCGCGTGACCAGGACGGACACTTCGCCGACGGTGGTCGAGACGAAGTCGCCGGCTGCCGTCAGCTCCGCCTCCAGGCAGAGATAGTGCCAGGTGTCGCCCTTGAAGATGCGCTCCTGTTCGCGGTCATAGGTGTCCTGGTCCGTATAGGTCCGGAACGGCACCTCGCTGATGCCGTTGGAGGGCCAGGCGACGCGGCGCTCCGGGCTTGGTTCGGGGTCGTACATGGACGTTCCTCCCGTGTTACTGGGCAAGCCTAGCTTTCACCCGGTTTCTTGGGAAGGTACGGATTTTGCGCACGCTGTTTCAGGCGGTAAGTTCCCGCTAACGGAAACATTCAATGTCACGGACGGTTCAATGAGTTTCGACGCGATCATCGTCGGCGCCGGCATTTCCGGCATGTATCAGCTGTACCGGCTGCGCGAGCTGGGCATGAAGGTGCGCGTGTTCGAATCCGGCAGCGATGTCGGCGGTACCTGGTACTGGAACCGCTATCCGGGCGCGCGGTTCGATTCCGAGAGCTGGTCTTACGGCTTCTCTTTCTCCGAGGAACTGTTGCAGGAGTGGGAATGGCCGGAGCACTTTTCCGCCCAACCGGACCCGTTGCGCTACCTGAACTACGTCGCCGCCAAATTCGATCTGCGCCGGGAGAGGCGGTTTAACAGCAAGGTCACGGCGGCGCAGTTCGACGACGAGGCGAATCG
>JAPPPC010000731.1 GCA_028817685.1 Rhodospirillaceae bacterium | reverse complement strand
GAGAAGAAATATCTCATCGTTGTTCCTTATTACTCTTTTGACGCAATGGATCAACAAGTCGATCTTGTAATCGAGAAATGCCAAGGACGTGATTGGTCGGAAATGTGCGAAAAACTACGCAAACATCTTCATTGGGAATATGAAGGCATGGCCGGAACCTAGAAAGCTTTAGGCGTGCGGCGGCACGACTAAGTCCTTTCCAGATTCAGCAACACCGGATAATCGCCCCCACCAACCGCGATGGAACACACCATACCCTCGCGTCTGCGTCTCCACCCGCTCGCCGACCAGCGCATGTAGTTCCGCCAGCGCGTGAAACGGCACCGCGGGATAGGCGTGGTGCTCGGCG
Source organism: Rhodospirillaceae bacterium (assembly GCA_028817685.1). Taxonomy (GTDB): domain Bacteria; phylum Pseudomonadota; class Alphaproteobacteria; order UBA8366. The sequence goes on along the minus strand of JAPPPC010000731.1, from coordinate 2,996 downwards.
TGGTAGCCCATGTTCCAGGTCAGGAACCGCATAACTCCGTTCGTGTGGATCGTGCGGGTGTTGCGGAACATGTCGGCGGCGGCCGGGTCGGGCGTGTGGGCGCAGCCGGTGTGCTCGGCGATGATCCACATCCGATCGAAGGGCTGGGCGAGGACCACCGGCACCGCCCACAGATAAAGCGGCCAGGGGCCGAGCCAGAGCGTACTGGCTCCGGCGGCGGCGTAAATCGCAGCCATGATGCGGCAGTCACGCACGATCAGGGCACGGTCGCGCGGACCGATGAAGGGCGCCTCGGCGCGGCCGAATACGGCGAGCACCAGATTCACGACGGCGGCCTTCCAGTAGGTCAGGCCGGACATGTAGAGCAGGTATCCGGGCCAGCGGTCGACCCGTTTGAACCGCAATTCCGGATCGTGGTCCGGGTCCTGGGTATGCCGGTGATGGGCGAAGTGGAAGGCGCGGTAGTAGGAGGGCGGCAGCAGCACGACGAGGCCGGCGATCCAGATCACCGCCTCGTTCAGCCAGCGCGACTTGAAGGCGGTGCGGTGCGCCGTCTCATGCTCGGCCGCGAACAGGAACACGAGTCCGATCCCGTGCAGCAGCATCGCCGGCCACAGCCACCAAGTGTCGAGCGCGAAGACGACAAGCACGCCGGTACAGCCGATCAGTGCGAAATGCAGCCCGGCTTGCCGCAAGCCCGGCCCGTCGGACCGCGCCATCAAGGCTCGCAGGGCCCGCTTGTCGACCGGGTCTTGCGCTGTTGCATCCGTACTTTCGGCCAATGTCATATCGAACTTTCCGACCGGCACGCCATCCACCCCCTCCTCGATCCGCCCCATCAAGTGGGAGGAGGAATTAAATTCGTATCTAACAAATATTCTTTCACTGTTTAGGTGATGAATTGTCCATTACAGGCATTTCAGGGCCAGGATGGGGGTGGACGGCGATGACCTTCAATTTTTCGTCCCTCTACAACGATAGCAGCCACGCGACGATCGCGTCCGCGCCGATGCGGGGCGTTGCCTTATGGCCGCCCGGAACGACCACATACGCGCTCTTCGGGTGATCCGGCGCGTGGTCGTAGATGTAGTCGCGTCCGCCGCGGCCCCAGCGAAATGTGTGGTCTTTCTCGCCAATGATCAGCAGCAGCGACGTCCCGGGCTTGAGCGCGGCGGCGTTCGCCGGCATCGTCATCGGGCCATCCGGGTCCATGAAATCGAGATAGATGTCCGCCCGCATCGCGAAGGGTACGGACACGCCGCTTTGGATATCGTTGAAGTTGGTGACTTGATCGCCCCGCCCGGCAGAGATCATCGCGGCTGCGTCGGCGACGTCGCTGCCGAACCGTTTGCGGAAACCGTGGCTCTCCGGAAAATGGCCCGGCGCGATCACCAAGACCCCGGCCAAACCGTCACGACGCGCGCCGTAGGCCAATCCGAGATTGCCGCCGATACTGTGCCCGCCGACCACAATGCGCGTCGCGCCCTTGGTCCGCAGTGTCGCCACCGCTGCGTCGATCTCGGCCATGATTCCGTCAAACGTCCGATCGAGGAAACGCTTTTGCGACCACGGCATCTCCGGGGCCGCCACGAGTATCCCTGCATCACGGATCGCGGCGGTAAGAGGTCCGATCAAGGTCTTGGGACCGGAATAGCCGCGCTTGCCATGCATCAGGACGACGCCCAGCCGGTCGGCAGCGGCGTGGCTAACCGGTGCGGCTAAAATTAACAGAACAGCGCATACGCACACTGCGATCGCGCGGACATCGGTATCCCAATGCGGGTGATCCGGCATATGCGGTAGGCCTGTTCTACTCTTCCGAACATCCCTTGAGAGACCGGCCCCCCGCTTCGGCCATGCGGGTCACCGTCACCTTGATCGCGCCGTGATTGTTGCCGTACATCGTGCGGAGGTCGTTCGGAAAGGCAAACAATTCACCGCTTGCCACGCACCGATAGGTCGCGTCGCGCCCCCCCTTGCCGATGCGGAAAAAGTTCTCTTCATTGTCGCCGATCGATCCGACGAGCTCGAACCAATTTGCCTGCGGGCAACGGCGGCGCCATTCCAGCAACTCAACGATCTCTTCCTTGTACCAGGGCAATCTTTCGCTTTCCCACCCGTCGGGCCCACATTTTATATCGCCGTCCTTCCATTCTTGATCCGCTGCAATTTCGAAGGCGTAGAATTCACCCGCGTCCACCCGAACGCCGGTCCAGCTATATTGCTCCTCGGCGAGGACGGTAAAAGACGCGGATTCACCCACTTCCAGTTTTACGCCACGCGCCGTCGGATGATAGCGGTCCGTCGCGTAGGTCACGCGTTTATCGTTTTCGATCGGATCGAAATTTTCGCTCAGCGGCACACGATTGTCGGTCTCGCGATGACCGTCGATATCGCCCGGCTGGAGGGGCAAACCCTTTTCAATCGCATTCTCCATCATCCATTGCAGGGAAATGTTAGAGAGCGCCGTGTTTCCTTTGCCGCCACCGACATCGCTGTGCACACCCCGAAACCATAGCTCTTCAACGTTGTGCCGCGCGTTCCCGCGATCTTGCCGGGTTACGTTGAAAGCCTGGCGCCGCTCGTTCAGCGCCATGGCGTGAAAGCAGCTTAAAACGGAGTCCGGCGTCTGCAGGTCGTAGCCGAGGTCGGTTTCCTGGAATTTCAGAACGAAATTGATCGGTATCCCGAAAGATCCGACAACATCCCAAAGGCCGAGGAAGCGGACCTGCACATCGTTCCGATTGGCGCCGGGAATACCTTCACTGTCGATAACGTTCGCGAAGTGAACCGCGAGGGCGGCCCCGCGGCTGAAGCCGATAATGTCGATCTCTTGATCACCGCCGTTCCAGTTGGCCTCCAGCTTTTCGTACATTTCTTCGATGCGCGTTCGACCGCCCAAACCGAATACGCCGCCTAACGCACGGCCGACCGCACCGAAGCGGGTTCCGACACCTTCGATGTATTCCGCCGTTTTTCCGTTGCCCCTGTAGGCG
>JAPPPC010000848.1 GCA_028817685.1 Rhodospirillaceae bacterium | reverse complement strand
GCCCTGCACCAATTTGCGTACTCGACGAGGTCGATGCCCCGCTGGACGACGCGAATGTTGAGCGATTTTGCGGTTTGCTGGGCGAAATCGCGCGCGCCGGCGACACACGTTTTCTTATTATTACGCATCATCGCATCACCATGGCGAACATGGATCGGCTGTTCGGCGTCACGATGGGTGAGCGCGGCGTCAGCCAGCTTGTTTCGGTCGACCTGCAGCGCGCACAGGAACTTCGCGCGACCGCCTGACGCAGCCCCTTGAAACCCCCGGTTTTCTGCGACTTTTGACCGCGTACGAAGGTGTCTCGACGGCTTGACTTGGCCGGGTCTCAACAGTATGGTGCGCCCGCTTTCAGCATTGGTTCGAGCCATTCGGAGGGGCACATCGCCATGACCGAGGGTGAAAAACCTACCCCGCTGAAAGATCTGGATGAACGGCTGCGTGCCGCTCGACATCAACGGAACGGAATCGCCAAGGGGGAATCGGGCAGACGAAGGGGAGAACAAGGCGGCTTGGGAACCGCTTTGCGCATCGGGGTGGACCTGGTCGCTGCAGTGGGTGTCGGAGTCGGAATTGGCCTCCTTCTCGACCATTGGCTGGAAACGAAGCCATGGTTTCTGATCGTTTTCTTCTTACTGGGTGCGGCGGCCGGTATCGTGAATGTGATTCGGGTAGCAAGCGGATACGGTCTGGCCGCCGGATACAAAAAGCCTGGCGGCGAAGACGCGAAGGACAAGGATTGAACGAGGAAACACAGTGGCAACAAGCCCCTTAGAACAGTTCGAGATCAAGACGCTGATTCCTTTGAATCTGGGTGGCGTCGATGTCTCGTTCACCAACTCGTCGCTTTACATGGTCGTAACCTTCGTTCTGATCGTCGGCTTCGTCATGCTTGGGATGCGTCAGCGGGCGTTGGTCCCCAACCGGTTTCAGTGCGCCGTCGAATTGTCCTACGAATTCATAGCAAACTTGCTACGCGATACCGTGGGCAACGAAGGCCGCAAATACTTCCCGTTTATCTTCACCCTGTTCATGTTTGTCCTGTTCGGCAATTTGCTGGGCATGACGCCTTACAGCTTCACCTTCACGAGCCACATCGTCGTGACCTTCGCACTGGCGATCGTCATCTTCATCGGCGTGACCATCCTGGGCTTCGCGAAGCACGGCTTTCATTTCTTCAGTTTCTTCCTGCCGCCCGGCACGCCGCTGCCGATGTGGCCGCTGCTGATCCCGATCGAAGTGATCTCCTATCTCTCTCGGCCGATCAGCCTATCCGTCCGTCTGTTCGCCAACATGCTGGCGGGCCATACATTGCTCAAGGTGATCGCCGGTTTTGTGGCACTGCTCGGCGTGTTCGGCGTCGTGCCCTTTGCCTTCGTCGTCGTCCTCACCGGCCTTGAGATCCTGATCGCTTTTCTACAGGCCTACGTCTTTGCAATCCTGACCTGCCTGTACATCAACGACGCGCTGCACCTGCATTGATGCGGCGTTTCACACCGAAACATATGAACGAAACGACACTTTAAAGAGGGAACAAAATCATGGAAGTCGAAGCTGCAAAACTCATCGGTGCCGGCCTCGCGGTTATCGGAATGATCGGTTCCGGTATCGGCATCGGCAGCGTGTTCTCGTCCTTCATCATCGCGGTTGGCCGTAACCCGGCGGCGCGCGGCGAAGTCTTCACCATGACGATGCTTGGCTTCGCGTTGGTGGAAGCGATCGCGCTGTTCGCGCTGGTTATCGCCCTGCTTATCCTATTCGGATAACCGTCAACCTCGCCGGACGCGGGAGCTCGCATGCCGCAACTTGATATATCGGTATTTCCGACCCAGCTGTTCTGGTTGGCGCTGATTTTCATCGCGCTTTACCTGATCCTCTGGAAGGTGGCGCTACCGCGCGTGACTGAAGTTAGGGAATCGCGTCAGGTGCGGATCGAGTCCGACCTGGAAAAGGCTGAAGCCCTGAAGACCGAGGCGGAAGCCGCGTTGGCCGACTATGAGCGGACCATCGCGGAAGCCACCGCCAAGGCGCAGGATTCCGTGCGCGAGGCGGCGCGAAAAATGGCCGAGGATGCCGAGCAGCAGCGCGACGCGCTTGCTGCAAGGCTCTCCGATCAGTTGACCGAAGCTGAAAAGCGCATTTCCGACGAGAAAGAGCGAGCCATCAGCGAGATCGGTGAAATTGCCGCTGACCTCACGCAAGCTGCGGCAACCCGACTGATCGGTAGCGAGATCAGCCAGGAAGACGCGAATGCGGCTGTCGCCGCAGTTATGCGGGAGAGCGCCTGATGGAATTCGACTCAACATTTTGGGTGGCGATCGCCTTTGTCGTCTTCATCATCGCCGTGTTCAAACCGCTTCGCGGTGCAATGACGGGGGCGCTTGACGACAAGATTGCGCAAATTCGCAACGAGGTTGAGGAAGCACAACGCCTCCGCGAGGCAGCGCAGTCAACCCTGGCCTCCTATCAGCTGAAGCAGCGCGATGCAGCGCAAGAAGTCGAAGCGATGATGGAGCAAGCAAAGGCAGAAGCGGAAGCGCATCGTAAGGGCGCCGAAGCCGCCCTTGAAGCCATGCTGAAGCGGCAGGAGCAATCGGCCAGCGAAAAAATTCAGCAGGCTGAAGCCGCGGCCGTGCAGGAAATTCGCGATCGGGCCGTCACCGTGGCACTTGCTGCGACCGTCAGTCTGCTCGAGGAAAAACTGTCAGGCGCCTCGGGCGATGCATTGATCGACGACGCCATCAAAACACTGCCGGACCGACTGCACTGATTACGGTGTGACAGCGAAGTTTCGAAGAAGCCGCCATTAGATAAAATCTAGGCGGCTTTTTCATTGAGCACGATCCGGCCCCGGTCGTATGATCGCGGCGATGCCTTTCGTTTCACGCAACGCACAGGGCGCCATCACGGGCGTCTTCAACAAGCCGACGCCGATCGCGCAGGAAGAGCTCGACCTCGACGATACGGAACTGCGCCGCTATCTGGAGGCTGGCAACTCGTCGGAACCCCAAGGCGCCCTGGCCGCAAGCGACCGGGAAATGGCTCGGGTTGCCGAAGATCTGATCGATGTCCTCATCGCAAAAAACCTCATCAACTTCACGGACTTTCCGCCCGAAGCGCAAAAGAAGATGCTTCGCCGTCAGAACCTACGGCGCACCCTCTCCCCCTTGATAGATTTGGTCGGTGACGAGGACGATAACCTGATCCTGTAAGGGATCAAGTGGCTTTAAAACGCCTCGATCACTGTCGTTACTATTTCCGCGTCACCCCAGGGACGCTTTTGCGTCGCCGGTTACTAACAGCCGCCGTCCAGCCTCGTCTCAATCCGCTGCATCCTCATAGGCTTCGTGCGGTGGACAGGCGC
>JAPPPC010000066.1 GCA_028817685.1 Rhodospirillaceae bacterium | reverse complement strand
GTGATGCTGGGCCAGCAGGCGCAGCCAGAGATATTGCGCCACGTTCGCGTCCTGATACTCATCGACCAGGATATAGCGGAACAGCCGCTGGAAATCGGCCAACACGTCGGCGTTCTCGGTAAACAAGGTCAGACAATGCAGCAGCAAATCGCCGAAATCGGTCGCGTTCAGCGCCTTCAGCCGTTCCTGATATTGCCCATAAAGCGCGATCGCGCGGCCATTGGCGAATTCGCCGCCATCGCCTGCCGGGACCTTGTCCGGCGTGAGGCCGCGGTCCTTCCAGCGCTGAATGATGCCGGAGAGGACCCGGGCGGGCCACCGCTTCTCATCGATATGCTCCGCCTCGAGCAATTGCTTCAGCAGGCGGATCTGATCATCTGTATCGAGGATCGTGAAATTCGATTTCAATCCGACCAGTTCCGCGTGACGGCGCAGGATGCGCACGCCCAGGGAATGGAAGGTGCCGAGCCACAGCCCTTCGGTCGCGGCGCCGACAAAGGAGGCGACCCGGTCGCGCATCTCGTGCGCCGCCCGATTGGTGAAGGTGACGGACAGAATTTGATAGGGCCGCGCCCGGCCCGTATAGAGCAATTGTGCCAGACGGGTCGTCAGCACCCGCGTCTTGCCGGTTCCCGCACCGGCGAGCACCAGCACGGGTCCGTCCAGCGCGTCCACCGCCTCGCGCTGCGCCTCGTTCAACGCGTCTAACCAGGGCGCCGGAGGCGCGGCCTGTGGAGCGGGTTCTTCGTAGGCCAGCGGGTCGCCGGCAAGCGGATCGGTCATTGCCACGTCGTTTCGTTGGATCGGCCCTCAATATACAGGCGGGAGGCCGCCGACGGAAAATGAAACCGCGCCATTTGTTAGGGCTTCGTCCGTCACCATGCTAAAGTCGTGCCCGGGGGAAACGGCTCAATAAGATCAGGGGGTGCATGACGATGCGCTCGTTACCGTCCCGACTCAGTTACAAATTCCTGGTTTACGCAAGCTGCGCACTGTTCTTCCTCGTCGCCCCAGCGGCAGCGCAAACGAAACAGACCGTCGATGAAATCCTCAGCGCGGTCGTCCGCGTGCAGACCGAGATCAATCCGGCCGCGCGCACCGCGCCCGCCCTCGGCGTCACGCGGGATGGGCACGGCGTCGTCATCGATTCGAGCGGCCTGGTACTGACGATCGGGTATCTGATCCTCGAGTCCCAGACCATTACCGTAACGAGCGGCGACGGCACCGTCGTACCGGCAGAATTCGTCGCCTATGACAGCGCAACCGGCTTCGGCTTGGTCCGCACGCAGACACCGATCAAGGTGCGGCCGATGCGCCTTGGCGATTCCGGCCAGTTGAGCGAAGGAACCGGGGTGATCGTCGCCGGATTCGGCGGTCAGCGAAACACAATACGCGCAACTGTCGTCGACCGGCGCGACTTCGCCGGCTACTGGGAATATCTGCTGCCCGAGGCGATTTTCACGCAACCACCGTTTCGCATCTTCGGTGGCGCCGCATTGATCGGCCAAGACGGCCGGCTGGTCGGCATCGGTTCTCTGATCGTCGGCGACGCCAAACTGGGTCAGGGTGTCAGCCCGGGCAACATGTTCATACCGATCAACGCGCTGAAACCGATCCTCGGTCCGATGATCGAAGGCGGCCGCTCGGATGTTCCGCCGCGCCCTTGGATCGGTATCTACAGCGAAGAGGTTCGCGGGCGGGTCTTCGTCAACCGAGTCGCCGTGGAAGGACCGGCAGCGGCGGCCGGCCTCGCGAAGGGCGACATCATCATCGCGGTCGGCGGCAACCGCGTTTCCGGCATGAGCGATTTCTATCGCAAGCTCTGGGCACTCGGCGATCCCGGGGTCAAGGTTCCACTGACCGTGCTGCGGGTGAACGGCGAGGTACAAACGCTCTCCTTGCGCTCCAGCAACCGCTATGACTGGTACCGCTACGGCACGGGGAATTAGGACTCTCTGCAGGCGCTAGAGCGGTTCCAATTTATTTGGAAGCGCGATAGGCCGCGACCGCGGGCCGCCGGCGCGAGCGAAAAACCCTGGATCGTTTCTGTGTAAACAGAAAACGATCTAAGCCGCGAGCATCCGCTCCACGATCCACCGGTCGACGGCGTTGACGCCGCGCTCGCGCCGCGCCAGACGGCCCGGCAAGGCCAAGGGCGAGGTCAGACCCGCCTGCTGCAGCTCACAGATATCGTTGTCTTCCTTGTGGCTGGTATCCCAGCGCCGGTAATAGCGCTCGACGACCGACTCGAAATCATCGCGCGCCACCGTCTCGCGCGGGAATCCGGAGCCGACGACCAGCTCGATCCGTGCCGGACCGCGCGGTTTGATCTCCATCCACCAGAAACAGTCGGTCGTCGCGACGAAATAAGTACTGGGGTAGAGACCAAGAAAATGACTGCCCTCCAGCGCCTCGCCCGCCAGCGACTTTATCGGCGGAAACGGCGTGGTCTCATCCTTCATGACACCGGCCGTCTGCTCGACCGGTATCAGTGAACCGGACCAGGCGCCCTCCTGATCCAACGGTGTGGCGATCTGATCGCCCAGCGATTCCCGGTGCACGATCGGCACGTGATAACTCTCGCGCTGGTTCTCCAGATAGACCTTCCAATTGCAGGCCACGTCCCAGACCTTGCGCCGCGTGGTCACCATGTCGGGAAAATTGTACGAGCCGATATGGTCCGAAAGGGTGCCGAGATAGTCGGCAAGGCTTTCCGCTTTCGCATCGAAATTGACGAACAGGAAGCCCGCCCAGCTCTCCAGCCGTAACGGAATCAATGCGTGGTCGTCCTTATCGAAACCGACGGTCTCGTCCATGCCGGGCACGCTGACCAACGCGCCGTCAAAATCGAACGCCCAGCCGTGATAGGGGCAGACGATCGCCTTGCAATTGCCTTCACCCGTCAACAATTGCGTCCCGCGGTGCCGGCAACTGTTGGCGAAAGCGCGCGCAGCGCCGTCCTTATCGCGGATCAGGATGATCGGGATACCGGCAACGTCCGTCGCCAGGTAGTCACCCGGGTTCGGCATCAAATCGTCACGGCCGACGAAGTTCCAAACCTTCATGAACAGCCGTTCGATCTCCAACCTGTGGAAGTCAGGATCGGTATAACACCAGGCCGGCAGGCTCTCAGCCTCCAGCGGCGGTTTCAGAACGTTCGCGAAATGCGCCGGATCGAGCATGTCGGCGGCGGCGGGAGACATCACGCCGCCCTTTCGCCCTTGAAGACGTCCGTAATCACACGGGTCGTGTGCATCAGGCGTGTATAGTTGACGTCATCATAGGGCTGCGCGAAATGCATCGTCGCTCGGTTGTCCCAACAGATCAGATCGCCGACCTGCCACTGATGGCGATAGATTAGATCGTCCGTCGT
>JAPPPC010000087.1 GCA_028817685.1 Rhodospirillaceae bacterium | reverse complement strand
GCCTGTGCCAATTCGGCCAGCGACGGTTCGCCCTCGGCATCGGACACGCTGACGATCCAGCGATCCTGCGTCCAGTCAGATAACAGCCGCCCGATCCGGTTCGCAAGATCGCGCGGCGCGTGCTCTCCAGGCCGAAACTCGATGCGGCCCGGCGCGAAATGCACCAGATGGACATCCTTGTAAAGATGCGTCATCAAAATGCCTTCGCGTTTCTCTTCGAACAGCGCGACGACGTCTCGGAACGACCGTATTTCTCCGACAGGTTGCGCAACCGCCTCAACGATTGGCGCCACTTCCATGTGCGGTTCGGGCGCCGGCTGCTCCTGCTCGACGGCCACGCTCGCGCCGGACGCCTGTGTCGGCGGCGGGGCCATGGGCGGTGGTTCCGAAGATGGAGGTTCCGAAGGCGGTGGCGCTGACGGGGGCGGCGTCGACGGTGCTGGGCCCTGTATCGGGCCTTTTTCCTGCAGTTGTCGGACGAGATCGCCCGGCGGCGGCAGGTCGGCGGCATAGGCGAGCCGGACCAGCACCATCTCCCCCGCGGCCAGCGGTACGGGCGCCATCTGCGCCTCACCAAGTCCCTTGAGCAACATTTGCCAGCACCGGGTGAGCACGGGCATGGTGAGGTCCTGCGCCATTTTCCCGCCGCGGACTCTTTCTTCCTCCGGGACACCCGGTTCCTTGATCAGATCCGGAGCGATCTTGACCCGCGTCAACCAATGGGTCAGTTCCAGCAAATCCTGCAGGACGACGATCGGGTCGACCCCGTCGCGATACATCGCCCGGAACTGTTCGAGCGCCGCAGCGATTTCTCCGGAAACGACCGCGTGAAACAGGTCGAATACCGCCCCTCGGTTGGCGAGACCCAGCATGTCCCGCACTTGCTGCGCCGATACCGAACCGCCGGATAGCGCAATCGCCTGGTCGAGCAGCGACAGCCCGTCGCGAACCGATCCTTCGGCGGCACGGGCGACGATCTCGACCGCTTCCTCCTCAATCTCTACCGATTCCTTGGCCGCGACCGATCGGAAATGGTCTGCTAATTGATCCTGGTCGATGCGGCGCAGGTCGAAGCGCTGGCAGCGCGACAGGACTGTAACCGGTACCTTGCGAATCTCGGTCGTCGCGAAGACGAAGATCACGTGGTCGGGCGGCTCCTCCAGCGTTTTCAGCAGACCGTTGAAGGCCTGCCGCGAGAGCATGTGGACCTCGTCGATGATGTAGACCTTGTAGCGCGCAGAAACCGGTTTGTAGCGAACCCCTTCGATCAGTTCGCGGATATCGTCGATGCCGGTACGGCTGGCCGCATCCATTTCGATCACATCGACATGCCGGTCTTCGGTGATCGAGGTGCAATGCTCGCAAACGCCGCAGGGATCGATTGTCGGTCCGCCATTGCCGTCCGCCCCGACGCAATTGAGGGCGCGTGCGATGATCCGCGCTGTCGTGGTCTTGCCGACGCCGCGCACGCCGGTCAATACGAAAGCGTGGGCGACGCGGCCAGCTTCGATGGCGTTGGAAAGAGTCCGGACCAGCGCTTCCTGTCCGATCAGTTCATCGAACCCACGCGGCCGGTACTTGCGCGCAAGAACGCGGTATCCGGTGGAGTTGGAACTGTCGCTCATAATCGTCTGCAGACGCTCGCGGTCGCGTTCGGGCTCAAACCCTCAAGAAAAAGTGGAAGACTGGACTCGCGACCCGCGGCGAACTCGTTACGGCTGCTTCCTTCCGGACCTGACCGGGTTGGCGAGGGCCTCGTCCGCACGCCAGCCTTCCGATTTGAGTATATCAGGACTCATCCGGGTCACGGCAAGAGGGGAGTCGGTGTCAAATTGCACGAAATCGGCTTGCGTGGCAGTCTCGCGGTCATGAAAGCACCGAATTTCTATGCCTCGGGCGGCATCGACCGTGCCGCCCACCTTCGCGCCGACGAGGATTGGATCCGCCAGCAGATCGAAGACCGGGCCGCACGAATCGTCCCGATTTGGCGCACGCAGAATCTCGTGCAGCCGGGCGAGCAGCCGACAGGTATTACCGTCGAGGCCAGCCGGGGCCTGTTGATGGGCGCCGGTTCGGTGGTATTTCTGGGCCTGATCGAAGAAATTGCCCACTTTGCCGCGGATTTCTCTGCGCACGAAGATCCACCACTGACCGAACACGGCCAGTTCCGCGATATGCGCGGAATCGGTCAGTTACTGTCGCATCAGGAAGGCGCATTGCTGGTCTATGCGCGTGCGACCATCCAGTGGCATGCGCGGCACCAGTTCTGCGGCGTCTGCGGTAGTCCGTCCGTCAGCCGCGATGCCGGCCATATGCGGAAATGCACCAATCCGGACTGCGGCGCCGAGCATTTTCCGCGCCTCGACCCCGCCGTCATCATGCTGATCCATGATGGCGGCGATCGCCTAATTTTGGGTCGGCAGCGCAACTGGCCGCCGGGTCAGCACTCGGTTCTTGCCGGTTTCGTTGAGCAGGGTGAGAGCCTGGAAGACGCCGTGGCGCGAGAGATCTTCGAGGAAGTCGGGGTCGAAATCACCGACATCCACTATCACTCCTCGCAACCCTGGCCATTCCCGTCATCAATCATGCTGGGCTTCAACGCCCGGGCCACCCAAACCGACCTCAAGGTCGATCTGAACGAGTTGGAAGGCGCCGCCTGGTTCAGCCGCGACGATCTGCTGGCATCGCCGGAAAACAACGCCTTCCGCCTGCCGCGCAAGGATTCGATCTCGCGCCGTCTTATCGAGGACTGGCTGGGGCGCTGATCGCTTTCAGACCATCAGACCGACCATCGTAGCAGGCACCAGGACAACTGCCAGCGCGGTCCACAGCAGCCAGTCCTTCATCCCGCCGCCGCGCCATCGCAGATAGGCAGCGGCCAGGGTCAGGAAGGGCCAGCCGGCGAAGACGAACTGTCCGAGCGACCGGGTGATTTCCGGTAGGTCGTAGCGCGCGGTTACCAGGGTGGCGCCGACGACGAAACAGACAATTCCCGCGACAAAACACATCATCCCCTGCTGCAGCAGGCGGTCCTTGCGGTCTTGGTCGTCGATACTAATCTTCGATGCCGGCGCGGTTCGCCGGATATACGCCGAGCACTTTGACCTGTCGGCTGAAGAAGCCGAGTTCCTCTAGGGCCAGCCGCACGTTGGTTTGGCTCGGATGGCCTTCGATATCGGCGTAGAACTGAGTCGCCGAGAATTCGCCATTGACCATGTAGGATTCGAGCTTGGTCATGTTGACGCCGTTCGTGGCGAAGCCGCCCATCGCTTTGTAAAGCGACGCCGGGACGTTGCGGACCTGGAAGACGAAGGAGGTCATGATCGGGCCGCTGTTCGGGTCCGGGTCGTTGGGTTACCGGGCCATGATTATGAACCGCGGCGTGTTGTGCTTATGG
>JAPPPC010000550.1 GCA_028817685.1 Rhodospirillaceae bacterium | reverse complement strand
GTCGCAAAGAAGCCGGCGGCCAAAAAGACTGTCGCGCGCAAGACCGTCGCCAAGAAACCGGCGACCAAAAAGACTGTCGCGCGCAAGACCGTCGCCAAGAAGCCGGCGGCCAAAAAGACTGGCGCACGCAAGACCACAGCGGGGCGCTCGACAACGAGCCGTGTTGTTCGCCTCAAGCCTCGTGCGAAGAGGCCGGCCACGCCCCGGCGCACGCTGCGCAGGGCGGCCTAGCAGCGATCATTGTTTAGCAGAACGGCGGGCTTAGCCCGCCGTTTTTCATTGCGGTCCTGAGTAGCCACCTGACGCTTTCGACCAACAGTTCAAATCGAATTTACGCAGAGGCAACAGGCTCGTTCGCTTCCGCCCTTTTTTCCCAGCCACCGCGCTCATTCTGCTGCCAGTAGGTCAGGTGATGACCCGCCTCAAGGTAAGCGCTCCATCGGCCGCGCGCGGCATTCACCGTTTCGGCATCACTGTCGTCGAACAATTCGCAACACAGGTCGAATAGACCGACATTGTCAGAAACCGCGCCGTCCGTGAGAAACAGGACATCGGCTTCGTTCGGGTTCTCGTCGACTTCCGTCAACCAAACCGGCTGCGCGGCAGGGTTTCCGTCCTCGGCACTGCCGTGAGGCAGGAAGCCGTCATTGCTGTATGTCCAAAGATATCCGTTCAACGCATCGACGCGTTCCTTCGAACGCATCATCACAACAGCCCGCCAAGACCGCTCAAGCGTCTTCTCCAGCAGGACCGGCAGCGCCCGCTCAAGCGTCGTTCGTTGCAGATGATAGAATCGAATTTCGGTCAAGACGCCCTGGATTAGTCCTCGTAATTGTCGCGCACCAGCCTGTCGAGAAGCCTGACGCCGTATCCGGTTCCGCCTTTCGGCACGGTATCGGCTTCCTTGTTCGACCAGGCGACGCCAGCGATGTCGAGATGGGCCCACGGCGTTTTGTTGACGAAGCGCTGCAGAAACTGTGCCGCGGTAATCGAGCCGGCAGGCCGTCCGCCGATATTTTTCATGTCGGCTGCCGGACTGGTGAGCATCTTGTCGTACGCATCGGCAAGCGGGAAGCGCCACACTTTCTCGCCCGTCGCCTCCCCGGCTTCGTGCAATTTTGCACTTAGATCATCGTCGTTGGAAAACAGCCCGGCGTGTTCGTGCCCAAGGGCGATGATCATGGCACCGGTCAAGGTGGCAAGATCGACCATGAATTGCGGCTTAAACCTATCTTGCGTGTACCAAAGCGCGTCGGCCAGAACCAAGCGTCCCTCGGCGTCCGTGTTGATAACCTCGATCGTCTGACCCGACATCGATTTGACGATATCGCCCGGCCGCTGCGCGTTGCCGCCAGGCATATTTTCCACCAAGCCGATCACGCCGATTACATTGGCTTTCGCCTTGCGGCCGGCGACCGCTTTCATCAGACCGGACACCGTGCCAGCACCGCCCATGTCCCATTTCATCTCCTCCATGCCCTGCGCAGGCTTGAGAGAGATACCGCCAGTATCGAACGTTACGCCCTTCCCGACGAAAGCAACGGGCTTCTTGTTGCGAGCAGCACCATTCCAACGCATGACAACCAGACGGCTTTCGCGGATCGACCCCTGCCCCACGCCAAGCAAGGCACCCATGCCGAGACGCTGCATCTGTTTTTCACCCAACACTTCGACCTTGACGCCCAGGTCGATCAGCTTCTTCACCTCTGCGGCAAAGGTTTCCGGGTAAAGATCGTTCGGCGGCGCGGATACCAGATCGCGCGTGAAGAAAACGCCATCTGCGACCTTGTCCAAGGAAGCGAATGCGCGGCGCGCCTTGGCGAAGCTGTCGACACGTATCGCCAGCGTGCGCAAGGTCGGTTTCTTACTGGTATCCTCCTTGGTCCTGTATTTGTCGTACCGATAGCTTTTGAGACGCGCGCCATAGGCGATCTGAGCCCCCGCCGCCGGCAAATCATCAGCGCCGTCGTCGACCAGAACGGTCGCTGCCGACTCTCCCACGCTGTTCATCCGCGCAAACACCCGGCCGCCAAGTGCCTGTTGCGCCAACTCGTCGAGCCCCTTACCGAGTCCGACGAGTAGAATGCGTGAATTGCCGATGCCGGCCGGCGCAACGATTTCTAAGGACTGACCTTTAGCCCCCGTAAACCGGCCGGAAGCCATGGCTCGCTTGATCGCGCCACCGGTCCGCTTGTCGATTTCGGTCGCGGCCGGTGTTAGTTCTTTGCCGTCCTTGACGCCGACGACGATTGCCCCGGTCTTGGGTAGACTCGGGGACGCGAATGAGATTCTCATGTTGGGCTCCGAACTGGAGGAAAGCAGTAATTTGAGGTGTTTGACCGTTATCGACTACTCCAGATGAGTTAGCCGATCAAGGAAAAGACGTGCTAATAGCCTCCGCACCGACCATTGGCTGTTGCATCTAATATTATCGGCGCAGTGGCGTCGGAAAGCGTTACTTGCGCAGACCGAGTTTGTTTCGTTTTTTGAACTAGCCAGTCTAGGCGCAGATGGCCGAGGCTTACCGCATCGGCTCGAGCCGCACCTCAAAACACGGTCGCGCAGCTTTAAGGACAGCCCCGGTTCGCTTCGATTTGCCGTGGACCCCCTAGTCACTCTCGACAAAAACATGAGTGGCTCCGAGTCGATCCCTTAACGATGCGCCCACCGCATGATCGAAAGGCAATTTTCCCTGGTATATCAATTTCCTCCGCGCTAAAACTCGCGTAGAGGACAATATCCGTGTCATGAATTACATCACGCGATACATGCTGAAGCAGGTGATCGGCGTGACGATTTTCGTCACCGCCATCCTCTGCTTTGCCATTTGGCTGACTCAGTCATTGCGGTTGATCGACCTAATCGTCAACCGCGGCCTTCCCCTATCGATGTTCGGATATCTGGCGGTTCTTCTCCTGCCGCGCTTTCTGGCGATCGTTCTGCCGATCGCCGTCTTTTGCGCGACGCTTTTCACCTACAACCGCCTCTCCTCCGACAGCGAGTTGGTTGTATTGCGTTCTGCCGGATTGAGTCAGCTTTCGATCGCCAAGCCGGGGCTGTTGGCAGCCGCACTGGCATCGGTCGTAATGATTTTCTTAAATATGTACCTGCTCCCAGCATCCTACCGGGAATTCAAGGATCTGCAGTTCGCGATACGGCACGATTACAGTTCGATCCTGCTGCAAGAAGGCGTTTTCAATACGCTGGGCGAGAAAGTGACCGTCTTCGTGCGCGAACGGAACACCTTGGGCGAACTTCGCGGCATCCTCGTGCACGACAACCGCAACCCGGAACAACAAGTGACGATGATGGCGGAGCAAGGCGCCATTGTGCAATCGGAGCAAGGGCCGCGCGTCATTCTGGTAAACGGCAACCGGCAGCACGTCGACCGGGACAAGGGTGAACTGTCC
>JAPPPC010000358.1 GCA_028817685.1 Rhodospirillaceae bacterium | reverse complement strand
TTGATGCATTTATCGAAGAGATCCGTTCCGTGCGCTCCGAAGACCGAGTCCGAATCATCATTATCGAACCTGCCGTTCTGCCGACCTTGCGGGCGGATCGACGAATGGTGAAACAGATGTTGCTGAACCTGCTTCTTAACGCTGCGAAGTTCTCGCCCGACGGAGGTACGGTCCGTATTGCTGTGGTTCTTGCCAGCAATGGAGACCTGCTTTTGTCCGTTACCGATTCCGGAAGCGGCATGAGTCAGAAACAGGTGGCGGCGGCGTTCGAAATTTTTCAATCGTCCGATCAGACACTGTCGGACAGTACAAGAGGAATAGGGTTAGGGCTTCCCATCACGACTGCCATGATCGAGGAGCACGGGGGGGCCATAGACGTGGTCAGCGGCACAGGTAAAGGGACGAAAATGACGTTGCGAATTCCGGCAAATAGGGTTGTTCAGGACGCGTAAGTTTAATGTGTGTTTATAACGTCAATTTGTTCAAAATGTACGGCGGGAGCCGTTGATGCGGATATTTGTAACGCTGATCGTAATCCTTCTTCTCGGCGCGCAAACATCCGACGCGCAGGAGAGCCGTATTGCGCTGGTGAAGGTATTGGAAGGCTCCGCATTTACCGTTCAGGGCGGTGAACGGAAAGAGGTTACGGTAGGACAACAAATTTTTCGGCAGGACATTGTCGAAACGGCAAGCGGTACCGTTGGTCTGACTTTTCGGGACGGTTCGCGGATCTCGGTTGGACCGAACTCCCGAATTGTTTTCAAAGAATTCCAATATTCCCCAAACGAGGGGAAGCTTGCGTTCCTTATCAACCTCGTCAAAGGAACAATGCACTATATTTCCGGTGTCATCGCGAAATTGGCGCCGGAATCGGTCAAAATTCAGACACCGGCGGCGACGGTGGCGGTGCGCGGTACCCGATTGTTGATCAAAGTCGGCGATGACTGAGATGCGAACCATCCGATCGGCATTCCTGTTCGCATTGCTGGTGCTGAGCGCTTGTGCCGGTCCTCGGACAACAGTTGTTTTATTGCCGGATAGCGATGGTGGAACGGGCTCCGTTGAGGTCAGCAACGCAGCGGGCCGTCAAACGATCGACAAGCCAAATCTGGCGGTGCAGGTCGGTAACAAGGAAGCGAAACCGCAATCCCCGGCCGTCATGTCCGAGACGGAGATATCGGAGCGATGGGGAGCGGTCTTGCGGGTCGCCCCTTTGGCACCGAAAACGTTCTACATGTACTTCCAGTTCGGTACAGACAAGCTCACATTGGAGTCGCAGGCTCAGTTTCCGCGTATCTTCGAGGAGCTGATGCGATACCCGGCGGCAGAACTTTCGATTGTTGGTCACACGGATCGCGCGGGGGCCGCAGCGGTGAACGCAAGGCTCAGCTTGAAACGGGCACAGGCAACACAGCGCCTGCTGATGGCGGCGGGCCTTAAACATAGCCGCGTTGAGGTGCTGTCCCACGGTGAAAACAACCCGTTGGTACCGACGGCCGATGGCGTTGCCGAGCCGCGTAACCGCCGCGTTGAAGTAACGATTCGCTAGGTTGACGCCAGACGGTTTGTCAAAGCCGCTGCGCGGCGCGATACTCTGGCCAAATTTCTATTGAGAGATGAGAGGTAAGGCACATGGTCGCGGCGGTAAAACCGGTTGGCAGTCAGATTTCCGATGAAGAGTGGGCGGTGCGGGTCGATCTCGCGGCTGCGTACCGTCTGGTCGATATGTATGGCTGGTCGGACATGATTGGCACGCATATTTCCGCGCGGGTGCCGGGGCCGGAAGATCACTTCCTGCTCAACCCCTACGGTATGATGTTCGACGAAATTACGGCGTCTTGCCTGATCAAGGTCGATCTCGACGGGAACGCGATCGATGATTCCGACTACAAGGTTAATCCCGCCGGATTCACCATCCACAGCGCCGTCCATATGGCGAACCATGACCTGGCCTGCGTGATGCATACCCATACGGCGGCCGGCACCAGCGTCGCCTCGCAGAAGGATGGCATGCTGCCGCTGAACCAGCATGCGCTGCTGGCGCTGCACGAAGTGGCCTACCATGATTACGAAGGCCCCGCTTTGGACCATGATGAGCGGGTTCGGATCGTCGAAGATCTGGGCGAAAAGAAGATTTTGATCCTGCGCAATCACGGTCTCCTAACCGTCGGCCGCACCATCGGCGAGGCGTTCGTTTGGATGTACCGGGCGGAACGGGCGTGCCGCATGCAGCTCGCTTTCCAGCAAAGCGGCGCGGAGTGGTACCCGATTTCCGAGGAAGTGCAACAGATCACCATGGATCGGGCCCGGGCGGCGGTCGGCGCGAACGGACATCGCCCGTCGGGCAAGCTTGAATGGCCGGCGCTACTGCGGAAGCTCGACAAGGTCGATACCTCCTACAAATCCTAGGAGCGGAAACGTTGGATGGATCAGCGCCCTTTCACGGATTGACCCCCCGCTTCTTCGACGGGGTCTTGGAGATTCCCGTCTACCATATGCGCGGGGGCACCTCGACGGGCATTCTGCTTTATGAACCACATCTGCCGAGCGACCTTGCGCTGCGCGAGGAATTGATTCGCCACGTCATGGGCGTGCCGCAGGAGGGGGAGGTCGATCGAAACGCGCAGATCACCGGGCTTGGCCGCGGCATCCCGCAAAGCTGCAAGGTTTTCATCGTCAGTGACAGTGACCGGGACGATGCGGATATTCAAAGCACGCTGGCGCAGTTGGCGCCGACGAAAGCGGCGATAGACTGGAGTGTCAATTGCGGCAACATGTCCGCGGCCCTGCCGGTCTTCGCCGCGCAGGTCGGGCTTGTTTCGCTGACGCCGGGCACGAACCGGGTTCGCATATTCAACACCAACACGGGTGTGGTGACGCACGCTTTGCTCGACATGCCGGAACCGGACCAGCCTGTTGCGTCGGAAACGGAGATTCCTGGCGTGATCGGCCAGTGGCCGGGAGTGCAGCTGGCCCTGCTTGAGCCGGTCGGGGCCAAGACCGGCCGCCTGCTACCGACCGGAAATCCGACCGACATGATCGATGGCGTCGAGATTTCCTGCACCGATCTCGCGGTGCCGATGGTCATCGTTCGGGCCGCCGACATGGGCAAGACGGCTGCGGAGTCGCCCGAAGAACTGGATGCCGATAGCGCGTTCAAGGCAAGACTACAGCGTATCTGGGTCGAAGCCGGTCTGAAGATGGGCCTGAAGGGCAAATCCGGCGCGCCGATGACCGAAGCGGAATTGGCGGCCAGCGAAACGGTTCCGAAAATCTGCATCGTTGCACCGCCGAGCGCTGAAGAGCGCACGCGCGGCGCCAACATTCGGGTGCGCTACTTCACGCCGCAGGCTGGCCACAAATCGCTCGCCGTAACCGGCGGGGCTTGTCTCGCCGCCTGTTGTCTCATTCCCG
>JAPPPC010000156.1 GCA_028817685.1 Rhodospirillaceae bacterium | reverse complement strand
CAGTGTGGTGGCCGTGATGGACGTGCCGCGGGAACACACCAATCGGTATGGCATTCTCGACATCGAACGCGACGATGGCCGGTTGGCTTCTGTGCGCGGACTGGTGGAGAAGCCGGACCCCGCCGATGCCCCTTCCACCCTGTCGATCATTGGGCGCTATATCCTTCAGCCGCAAGTGTTCGAAAACCTCGACAAACAGGAGAAGGGTGCCGGCGGTGAAATCCAACTGACGGATGCGCTGGCGGCGACGCTGGGCAGCGGTCCGTTCAACGGGCTGCGGTTCGAGGGCCGGCGTTTCGACTGTGGGGACAAGGCAGGATTTCTTGAAGCCACGATCGCGTTTGCCTTGTCGCGGCCTGATCTCGCGCCGGCAGTCCGAGATATCATCAAATCCTACGCGGACGCATGAGCGCCGCGTTTTATTCAACGGTCTATTCGTTCCTCGAGGAGCTCGGTTAATGCGTATTGCGATGATCGGAACCGGATATGTTGGTCTGGTTTCGGGGGCCTGTTTCATGAAGTTCGGTGTTAATGTCGTCTGTGTCGATAAGGACGAAAGCAAGATCGAGACATTGAAATCCGGCGAGATCCCGATCTACGAACCTGGCTTGGACGCGCTTGTGGCGGAAGGCTTCGAAAGCGGCCGGCTGACGGTGACGACCAACCTGGCGGAAGCGGTTGATGGCGCGGATGCGGTCTTCATTGCCGTTGGAACGCCGAGTCGGCGTGGCGACGGGCACGCCGATCTGTCCTTCGTCTACGCCGCGGCCAAAGAAATCGCCGAAGCCTTGACGGGTTATACGGTCGTAGTGACGAAGTCGACGGTGCCCGTCGGCACCGGGCAGGAAGTCGATCGCATCATCCGCGAGGCACGCCCGGATGCCGAGTTCGACGTGGTTTCCAATCCGGAGTTCCTGCGTGAAGGATCGGCGATCGAGGATTTCATGCGGCCCGACCGCGTCGTGCTCGGGACCGACAGCGAACGCGCACAAGAGGTCATGCGAATTCTTTACCGGCCTCTCTATTTGCTGGAAACGCCGATGCTGTTTACCAAACGGGAAACGGCGGAATTGATCAAATACGCGACCAACGCGTTCCTAGCGACGAAGATCACCTTCATCAACGAGATGGCGGATGTGTGCGACCAGGTTGGCGCGAATGTCAGTGACGTGGCACGCGGCATCGGGCTGGATGGCCGGATCGGACGCAAGTTCCTGCATGCGGGCCCCGGTTATGGTGGATCTTGTTTCCCGAAGGACACGCTCGCTCTGGCGCGCACCGCGCGCGAGGCGGGAGCGCCGGTCACCATCGTCGAGTCTGTGATTGCGGCGAACAGCAATCGTAAGAAGGCGATGGCGGAGCGCATTATTGCGGCTTGTGGCGGCTCGATAGATGGCAAGACGCTTGCCGTGCTGGGTGTCACGTTCAAACCGAATACTGACGATATGCGCGAATCGCCCAGCCTGGATATCCTGCCCGCATTGCAGGAGGCAGGTGCCCGGGTCTGCGCCTACGATCCTGAAGGAATGGCCGAAGCCGGCCCACTGCTTCCGGGTGTGGAGTGGTGCGAGGGTGCGTATGAGACGATGTCCGGAGCGGAGGCGGTGGTGATAATCACCGAGTGGGACGAGTTCCGATTGCTTGATCTTGAACGGGTCAAATCCTTACTGCGCCAACCGCTGATGGTCGATTTACGGAACATCTACGACCCCAATGAGATGGCGGCAGCTGGTTTCGTCTATCAGAGCATCGGCCGGCCTGAAGATGCGAAAAGGGCAGCCGCGGTATGACCGGGCACCGTTTCGCACCGCAGATTCTGCGCGAATACGATATTCGGGGCACCGTCGGGGAGACGCTCACCGAGGATGACGCCTACGCGCTTGGGCGGTCCTATGGCGCCATGCTGGCCGCCCGGGACGGGCGTCTGGTTTGTGTCGGTTATGACGGTAGGGTTAGTTCTCCCGCACTGGAGGCGCAACTGGTCGAAGGGCTGTGCGCGAGCGGCATGCGCGTCCTGCGCATTGGTCTGGGGCCCACCCCGACGCTTTATTTCGCTGCCCGCGCGATGGCCGCGGATGGCGGTATTATGGTTACGGGCTCGCACAACCCGCCGAACCATAACGGGTTCAAGATGATGCTCGGCGCGGGGCCGTTTTGGGGCGAGGATATCCAGAAGCTCGGTGATATTGCGGCACAAGGCGCCTGGACCGACGGTAAGGGCGACGCGCTGCCTGTTGCGCTGTTGGACGCCTATGTTACGCGGCTGCGCGCGGACTACGCCGCGGACCGTGGATTGAAGGTTGCTTGGGATGCCGGAAACGGTGCTGCGGGCGACGCCATGCGTTTGCTGACGGAACGGTTGCCGGGCGAGCACATCCTGCTGAATGCGGAAGTCGACGGCACCTTTCCAGCCCACCATCCGGACCCCACGGTACCGGAGAATTTGGTCCAGTTGCAGGAGACGGTTGCGGCTGAAAATTGCGACCTCGGCATCGCCTTCGACGGTGATGGCGACCGAATCGGCGTTATCGATGGGCAAGGTCGCATCCTGTGGGGCGATCAATTGCTGTCGATCTACGCGCGCGATCTTCTTTCGCGACGGTCCGGCGCGACGGTTATCGCCGACGTTAAAGCCAGTCAGGTCCTGTTCGACGAAATTGCCCGCTGCGGCGGCAATCCGGTAATGGCGGCGACCGGGCATTCGATCATCAAATCGAAAATGGCCGAGCTGGCGGCGCCGCTGGCCGGTGAAATGAGTGGACACATTTTCTTCGCCGACCGCTATTACGGGTTCGACGACGCGCTGTACGCCGCTGTCCGGCTCCTCGATATCGTGGCGCGTAAGGATCGGAGCCTCGCGGAGATGCGCGACGCGCTGCCCCAGGTCGTCAACACGCCGGAAATCCGTTTCGACGTCTCCGAAGACCGGAAGTTCGCCGTCGTCGATGAAGTAAAGGCGCGGCTGGCGGGGACGGATGCCAATGTCGACGATACGGATGGCGTCCGGGTGCTCAATGATGACGGATGGTGGCTCCTGCGTGCCTCGAATACGCAGGCGGTCCTTGTCGTGCGCTGCGAGTCGGAAAATGAAGACGGGTTGGGACGGCTGAAGGCGGCCGTTGCCGAACAGCTCGGTCAAAGTGGGATCGAGGCGGACGTCTTTTAGCGGCGGCTAGCGGCGTTGCGCGGCCGTCTGATTCTGCTCGCTTTGACTGGCGGTCAGCCCCTTCGAAGCGATCGCGACGCAGGGAATTTTACGCCGCTCCAGCTGCTTGCAGGCTTTCTTCGCCGAAGCGCTCGATAGGCCGATCAGGCGGGCCCTGTACATCAAGGTGTCGCCGGCGGTGAAGGGTGAGATACTAGCCCTTTTGTTTTCCTTAAGCTTGGGAATTCGTGCGATCGCCTTCCGCAGGAC
>JAPPPC010000797.1 GCA_028817685.1 Rhodospirillaceae bacterium | reverse complement strand
AACACGATCTATCTGGGCGAACGGGAATGCTCGATCCAGCGCCGCCATCAGAAGGTCATCGAGGAGGCGCCGTCGCCCTTCATCGATCCGGACACCCGCGCCGCGATGGGCGTGCAGGCGGTCGCGCTGGCGCAGGCGGTGGACTACAAGTCTGCCGGCACGGTCGAATTCATCGTCGATGGCGAGCGCAATTTCTATTTCCTGGAGATGAATACGCGCTTGCAGGTCGAGCATCCGGTGACGGAGCTGGTGACCGGCGTCGATCTGGTCGAGCAGATGATCCGCGTGGCGGCGGGCGAGACGCTGCAGATCGCGCAGGACGACGTCACGCTCGAAGGCTGGGCGATGGAAACGCGCGTCTATGCCGAGGATCCATTCCGTAACTTCCTTCCTTCGACGGGACGGTTGGTGCGTTACCGCGCGCCCGAAGAGTCGGACACCGTCCGGGTCGATACCGGTGTCGGTGAGGGCGGCGAGATCTCCATGTTCTACGACCCGATGATCGCCAAACTGATCACCGGGGGCGCGACGCGGGACGACGCCATTGCGGCGATGCGCGATGCGCTCGACGCGTATTACATTCGCGGCGTGTCGCACAACATTCCGTTCCTGTCCGCTGTGCTGGCCCATCCGCGATTTAAGTCCGGCAATATCTCGACGGCGTTCATCGACGAGGAATATGCCGACGGCTTTACGACCGAACATCTGATGCTTGACGATCCGCGCACCATTGTCGCGGTCGCCGCTGTGCTCGATGCGCGGCAACGGTCCCGCCGCGGGCAGGTAAACGGGCACGCTCCGCTACTTGCCGACCGTACCGCGATCGTCGGCGACGGAGAGACGCAGGAATTTGCCCTGAGTTTGCGCCAGACGGACGATACCTACGCTGTCGATGTCGATGGTTCGGCCTTCGCCGTGGCGGGTGACTGGCGACCGGGCGAGCCGCTGTTCCAAGGTACGGTGAATGGCGCGGCCGTTTGTATCCAAGTTGAGCGGCTCGGGCCGCGCTACCGGTTGAGCCATGCGGGCGGGCAGATGGATGTGATGGTGGTCAGCCCACATGTTGCCGCGCTCAATCAGTTGATGCCGGTCAAGGAACCGCCGGACCTGTCGCGTTTCCTGCTGTCGCCGATGCCGGGACTGCTGATCCGGCTTGCGGTGCAGGCAGGTGACGCGGTCAAGGCGGGTGAGGAACTGGCGATCGTCGAGGCGATGAAGATGGAAAACGTGCTGCGCGCTGCGCAGGACGGCACCGTCAAGGAACTACTCGCCGGTGAGGGCGACAGCCTGATGGTCGACCAGCCGATCCTGGAGTTCGATTGAGGACACAGTTCGCATGGCCGTTCGCGTGATCATCGAAGGCCGCGTACAGGGTGTCGGATTTCGCTATTGGGTCGCCCGCGAGGCGGAACAACTGGGCGTCGACGGCTGGGTGCGCAACCGCCGCGACGGGACCGTGGAGGCTCTCTTTTCCGGCAATTCTGAAACGATCCGGCAGATGATTTCGCGCTGCCATCAGGGGCCGCCTGTCTCGCATGTCACGCGGTTGACGGAAACCGATGCCGAGACATCGGAACGCCCCGGCTTCGATATTCGTCCGACGGCGCGATGAGCGACAAGCGGCCGCCTGACTTCGACGACCGGTTCCGTGACGATCTCGCGCATCTGTTCGAATGGCGCCGCGACGTGCGCCGCTTTCTGGCCGATCCGGTCGACCCGGATTTGATCGAGGTTTTGCTGGCGCAGGCTTGTCTGTCGCCGTCGGTTGGCAACAGCCAGCCCTGGCGCTTCGTACTGGTCGAGGATAAAGCGAAAAGAGCTGCGATCCGCGCCAACTTTCTGCGCGAGAATGCGGCGGCGCTGGAGGATTACGAAAACGAGCGGCGCCGGCAATACACTTCGCTGAAGCTCGCCGGTCTCGACAAGGCACCCGTCCAGCTCGCCGTTTTCGCCGACCGGAGCACCGCGCGAGGGCACGGGCTCGGACGGCGCACCATGCCGGAGATGCTGGAGTATTCCGCCGTCGCCGCCGTCAATACGCTGTGGCTTGCCGCGCGTGCGCATGGCATCGGTGTCGGTTGGGTCTCGATCATCGACCCGCAGGCAGTCGGTGAGACCTTGGCGGTGCCGGACGACTGGCGGCTAATCGCCTATCTCTGCATCGGCTATCCGGAGGCGCCGCATCGCGAACCGGAACTGCAGCGCGCCGGCTGGCAGGATCGCGGGCATCTGAAGGACTTCCTATTCCGGCGCTGAACAGGCGGGTGGGGTTCCGAAGACCCCTTCGAAGCTTTCTTGCAGCGCGACGTCGAGATCGGTCATCGTCACCGGCAGGCCGAGATCGACCAGTGAGGTAACCCCCAGTCCCGTCTCGCCGATGCCGCAAGGCACGATACCGTCGAAATGGCTCAGATCCGGCTCCACATTGATCGAGATGCCGTGGAAGGTGATCCAGCGGCGGATCCGCACGCCGATGGCGGCAATTTTGTCCTCGCGCCCACCGCCGCGGTCGACCCAGATGCCGACCCGGCCTTCACGCCGCTCACCCTTGACGTTGAAACTGGCCAGCGCCTGGATCACCCACTCTTCCAGATTGTGCACGAAGCAGCGGACGTCCGGGCCGCGTTCGCGCAAATCGAGCATGGTATAGACGATGCGCTGGCCCGGACCGTGATAGGTGTACTGGCCGCCCCGCCCGGCGCGATAGACGGGGAAGCGGGACGGTTCCAGCAAATCCGCCTCTTTAGCGCTTGTTCCGGCGGTGTAGAGCGGCGGATGCTCCAACAGCCAGATCAGTTCGCCAGCCGCGCCCTCGCGAATTGCAGCGACTCGCTCCTCCATCGTCTCCAAGGCTCCGGGATAGGGGACGGGGGAATCGCTGATACGCCATTCGGGCGTGTTTTCCATTTTCCGATTCGCCTATTGGTTATCGAATATGAGTCGTGCTTGCCACGGTATAGGTGATTTGGTATTTCCCGTGCGTCCTACCAAGGCGTACGTCTATAATATGTCCTGTTTCGGACGAAAGTCATGCGGTCGTGGCGGAATTGGTAGACGCGCAGCGTTGAGGTCGCTGTGGGGGCAACCCCGTGGAAGTTCGAGTCTTCTCGACCGCACCAATTCCAAAAAGGCCTGCTGATACCGGCGGGCCTTTTTGAGTCCTGGCCCGAAATTAATATCGCGTTCATAGTGCGGTGATAGTCAACGTCGACCGAAGAGGGGGAAAAGGCCATGAGCAAGCTAAGCGAAAACGATAGAGAAGCACTCGTCTATCACCGTATGGACCCGCCGGGTAAACTGGCGATCGTCGCAACCAAACCAATGGCCAACCAGCGCGACCTGTCGCTCGCCTATTCGCCGGGCGTTGCCGCGGCCTGCGTCGTCATCGCCGACGATCCGGTGGAAGCGGCATCGGTAA
>JAPPPC010000251.1 GCA_028817685.1 Rhodospirillaceae bacterium | reverse complement strand
TAATTCATTGATAGTTTTACTGTTTTTAATCTTACCACTGAAACGATGGGCGTAATGGTCGCGCAGATTTTCCCCGACCCCCGGCAGATCGTGAACCAGATCGATGCCAAGCGAGCGTAGCAGGTCTCCCGGACCGACACCGGACATCTGCAATAGCTGCGGCGAGTTGATCGCGCCGCCGCTTAGAATGACCTCACGCGACGCGCGCACCTCAACCGTTCGCCCTCCACGCCCCCCTTTGGCATAGGCGACACCGACAGCCTTTTTGCCTTCCAGCAACAGGCGCGTCGCGTGCGCGCGGGTGCGCAGGGCCAAATTCGTCCGTGACTTGGCCGGCTTGAGGAAGGCCCGAGCGGTACTCATCCGGCGCCCCTTGTTCGCGGTGCGCTGAACGTAAGAGATGCCTTCCTGCCGCTCGCCGTTATAGTCCGGGTTGCGCGGAATACCGAGTTCGGCCGCGCCGTCCATGAAAGTCTCGCACAGCGGATGGCTGTAGTTGAGATCGGTCACGGTCATGTTGCCGTCGCGACCGCGGAAGGTGTCCTCGCCGCCGATCCGAGTCTCGCAGCGCCGGAAATAGGGCAGCACGTCCGCATAGCCCCAGCCTTGGTTGCCGCGCTGCGCCCAACTGTTGAAATCCATGCGCTGGCCGCGGTTGTAAATATGGCCGTTGATCGAGCTCGATCCGCCCAGGGTCTTGCCGCGCGGCACGGCGATGTTCCGGCCGCCGGTCCAATGGCTGGGTTCCGACTCGTAAAGCCAGTTCACATTCGGATTGGTGAGCGTCTTGATGAAGCCCGCCGGGATATGGATATAAGGATTCCAGTCCGGCGGTCCTGCTTCCAGCAGACACACTGTATTCTTTCCGTCCGCCGTCAGCCGGTTTGCCAGGATGCAGCCGGCTGAGCCGGCACCCACGATCACGTAGTCGAACGTTTCCGCCACAGTCCTTGTCCCGTTTCTTATTCAGCCGCGCGCTGATCCGGCCAGAATCGGCTTTCCGGCCGGGTCAGGCCGAAATGATCGCGCAAGGTCTCCCCTTCATATTCGGTACGGAACAGACCCCGCCTCTGAAGAATCGGCACGACCTCGTCGACGAACGCATCGAGCATCGCAGGCAGGATCGGCGGCATCAGATTGAAGCCGTCCGACGCACCATCGGTGAACCAATCTTCGATCAGGTCGGCAAGCTGTTCCGGCGTGCCGGCGAAGACAAAGTGCCCGCGCGCGCCTGCGAGTTTCGAAAGCAATTGCCGCAAGGTCAGCCCCTCGCGCCGTACCAACCCGACAATTACTTCGGTCCGGCTGCGCGCCGCCTGCACGGTGGACGGGTCCGGAAAATCGTCCGGTGTCAGCGGCGTATCTAAGGGCAGATGCGAGAAGTCGTGCCCGCCGAAACGCCCGGACAGCCGCTTGCGGCCAATTTCCGGATCGGCGAGATCGTTCAATTCCTGCGCGATACGCTGCGCCTCTTCCTCCGTCCCCGCGATGACAGGGCTGAGACCCGGCAAGATCAGCGCTTGATCCGCCGCCCGGCCTTCTTCAACCACCAGCGCCTTGAGGTCCTTATAGAAGGCCTGTGCCGTCGCCTTCTCCATATGTGCCGTGAACACCGCCTCGGCATGCCGCGCCGCGAAACGCCGGCCCGTCGTCGACGATCCGGCCTGCACCAGCACCGGACGTCCCTGCGGACCGCGCGGGATGTTGAGCGGTCCCGCAACCTGGTAATAGTCGCCCTTATGATCGATGGGCAGGATGCGATCGGCATGGGCGTATTGCCCGCTGTCCCGATCGTCGACCAGCACATCGTCGGCCCAACTGTCCCAAAGATCCTTGGCAACCCTCAGATACTCTTCCGCTCTGGTGTAGCGGTCGTCATGGCTCTGCTGTCCTTCGCCGCCGAAATTCTTCGCCGCCGGCACCGACCAGGTGGTCACGATGTTCCAACCCGCACGTCCGCCGCTCATATGATCGAGCGACGCAAACTGCCGGGCGAGATTGAAAGGCTCGGAATAGGTCGTCGACGCGGTGGCGATAAGGCCGATGCGCTGCGTTGAGACGGCCAGCGCACCCAATACCGTCAGCGGCTCCAACCAGGTCCGTGCAGCACGCTCGACATCGTCCCAAACGGCCAGCGTGTCGGCGAGAAAGATCGAGTCAAACAGCCCCGCCTCAGCGCGTTGCGCCAATTGCTGGAAATAACGGATATCCGTCATTGCCAGCGGCGAGGCCAATGGATGCCGCCAAGACGCCTCATGATGGCCGCGGCTCTGGATGAAAAGGTTGAGATGCAGTTGTCGTTTCATGCAATTCAGTTTAGGCGGCAGCTTTGCTACCGTCCAGAATCCGTCATCGAAACGCTGCGCTGCGCGCCGATTTCGGCCGTTTCGGCTCGCTAAAGCCGACCATGGGTTAGATTGCGGCTCACGATTTGTTAACCAAAAGAACGCACAATTGGACCATCGACAGTCAATTATGCGGGAAACTGCCACGAGAACGCAGGTGCGATGTCGCAAGAGCTGATCGCCACTCTGAATGCCAGCGTTACGACGCTAGACGCGCCGGACGATGCGGGCCTGTTGATTCAATCTTTGCTCGCCGCGTCCTCCCCCTTTACCGGCACTAAATACCTCGACAATGTGGTCGAGAGCCTGGGCAAACTTTTTGAAGCCGATACAACCTTTCTGGCACTGCGCCTGAGCCCAGACGCCCCAATGGTCCGCGTGCTCGCGGCATGGAAAGACGGCGCGCATAAAGAAAGCTGGGATTACGACCTGACCGGCAATCCCTGCCAGTTGCCCTATGATGGCAACTCCACCCTGATTCCGTGCGACGTCAAAAAGCGGTTCGAAAAGAAGCGCGACAGCAATTACGAGAGTTTTGTCGGATTACCGCTGCGCGATGAAAGTGGCGCCGTGTTCGGGCACATCGCGATCTATAACTCAAAGCGCCTCGCCGACAATCCGAAATGGCTGGAGATTGCGACATTGTTCGTCGGGCGCGTCGAAGCGGAACTGCATCGCCTGGTTCTTGAAGACCAGCGCGAAAGCACGATTCAGGCGCTCGAAGCGGCGAACGCCGAACTGGACGAGATTAGCCGGCTCAAATCACTTTTTCTTGGAACCGCGGCACACGACTTGCGCAACCCGTTGAGCATCATCAGCGCTTACGCAAAGCTTATCACCTCGGAGACCGTCGCCGATGTAGATGTCACGGCGATGGCCGACCGGATTTGCGTTGCAACGGATCGTATGGTCGCATTGATCGATTCATACCTGGATGTCGCCAGCATTGAATCCGGGGCACTCAAGATCGACAGGACGCCAACCTTGCTGGAAGGTACGATCCGCGAGAGGCTCGAATTTCTGCAAAGTCTGGCGCGGGTGAAGAACCAACCCTATAGAAACAAACAAGCGGG
>JAPPPC010000888.1 GCA_028817685.1 Rhodospirillaceae bacterium | reverse complement strand
ATTCTACGCCTTCAGCACGGAGCGGCGTTGCCCGGTGACGTGGATGCGGGCCGCGCCGACTCCATAGATGATCCCGGACTTCCGGCTGTGCATATAGTTGAGACCCAGAAAATACAGCCCCGGCGTGGTGGTGACCCCGCGGTCCGTGACCGGGTAGCCGAACGCGTCGAACATATCGGCAGCGATCCAGGAGAAATCGAAGCGAAAGCCGGTCGCCCAGATGATGGCCGATACCCCTTCCGCGGCGAGGTCGAGGCGGTCGGGCTCGGCGAAACGCTGCAGCGAGTCGATCGGGGCATGATCCGGTTCGGGTCTGTCGGGCGGCGCGCTCAGGCCCGATGACGCGATATAGGCATCGATGTCTTCGGCAAAGCCTGCGGCGAAGCGGTCCGCACCCGCCATGTTTTCACGCAGGTCGCGTGCCAGGTTCAGGATCGAACCGTCGCCGGTGAGGGCACGGCCGATCAGGCGAACCCCTTGAGCATGAAAGTGCTGCAGGCGCACGGTGTGGCCACCGCCGCGTCCCGTCATGTGCGGCTCGCCGCCGAAGCGTTTGCGGGGATCGTCCAACGCGGCGGCCGGACGGTCGAGAAATCCCATCAGATCCTGCCATTCGATGGCGTCGCGGCCGTGATACCGGCGCGGAACCCGGCCGGCGCGGCTGACGCTCAACAGTACCTCGCGGCCGCCCGCCAGCAGGTCCTCGACGATTTGGCCGCCCGACTGTGCCGATCCGACGACGAGAACCCGGCCGGGCGGCAGCTGGTCCGGTGCGCGGTAGTCCGCGGCGCTGAGCGATAGGATCGCGGGATCGATCCGTTGCGCAAATGCCGGGATCGACGGGGATTGATAGGTCGACGTGGCGATGATCAGCGCCCGCGCGCGCATGGGGCCGGCAGAGGTCTCCAAGATCCATCCGCCGTTCTCCGGCGTCGCCGCCCGCACCTCGGTTTGCCCTTGAACGGGCAGCGCGAAGCGGTCGGCGTAGGTCTCCAGGAAGGTGATGAAGTCACGGCCGGGCATGAAGCCGTCCGGGTCGGTGCCGTCATAGGCCTGGCCGGGCAGGCGGACTGTCCAATTTGGAGTCACAAGACAGAAGCTGTCCCAGCGCTGCCGCCGCCAGCTTGCGCCGATCTCGTGCCTCTCCAGGACGATATGGTCGATGCCTAGTCGCGATAGGCAGGCGCTTGCAGCCAGCCCGGCCTGACCGGCACCGACGATAACGACATCGGGCACGGCTCAAGCCGTGCCGGGCGTGGTGACGAAGGACCCGTCCGTATCGACGCGGAACTCGATATAGCCGATCGGCGGTGGTTCCACGCCCGCTTGACTGACCATGTTGTGCGTCTGGCCGCGGTGGTGGGTCTGGTGCTGGCATAGGTTGGTGAAATAGATATGTTTCGGCACCTCCCAGCGATCGGGATCGTCCATCAAGGTCCAGAAGCCGATGGGCTCCTCCAGGCCGTCCGCGCCGATGTCGGCGGTCAGGGTGAGCCAGCGCTGATCCTCCTCGCGCTGGTGCGCGCTCAAGTCGGGGAGATTGTCATGCAGGCGCTCGTCGAGCGATTTGAACGAAGAACTGACGCCTTCGAGCCGCTCACGATACAGAATGTCGACCAACAGAATATGATTGAGCGTGCCAAGGATCGAACCGAAGAAGGCAGCCCGGTCTTCGATGATCTGATCCGGCGACAGGGCGCCGCAGGCCTCATGCAGGCGCGCATTGGCCCATGCGTTGAACTGGGCCAGGGTGTGCGGGTGTGCGAGCATCGTGTTTGACCTCCTGCGGTGCCACGGAGAAACGGTTTCGATACTATAGCAATCACGAGAGCAATCCCGAGCAATCGCGCGTGGCCGGGTTCATAGCCGCTCGCGGTGAAGAGGCGACTTACGACGGCGCGGCCGATCCGGAAGACATCGATATCGTGACGGTGGGGGCGCTCTTCAAATTTTGGCGCTTCAGGACATGTCGTCGAGCTCGGCCTCGGCGAGTTCGACCCAGTAATTAACGCCGCTCGAGATGATTTCGTCGTTGAAATCATAGCGCGGTGCATGAACGAACTCGTCCGGTTCGCCGAACCCGTTGCCGATGAAAGCGTAGCAACCCGGCACCTGTTGCAGCATGAAAGAGAAATCTTCGCCGCCAGGCAGGGGGTTGAGATTCGGATCGGTGCGCGCCGCGCCGACGGCGGCTTCCGCGGCGCGCGTGGCAATTTCCGTCTGCTCCCGCCAATTGACCGTCGCCGGATAGCCGCGGATGTAGGATACATCCACCTCGCAGCCATGGGCGCCGGCAATCGCTTCCGCGACTTCGCCCAAGCGCCGCTCGATCAGGTCGCGGGTCGTGTCGGTAAAGGAGCGCGCGGTGCCGCCGACCAGCACATCCGACGGAATGATGTTGAGCGATCCCGGATCGCCGCCCGTGATGTGACCGACGCTGATGGCGCCCGTATCGATCGGGTCCACATTGCGGCTGACGATCGTTTGCATGGCCGTGATGAACTGTGCCGCCGCGACGGTCGGGTCGGTGCCTTTGTGCGGCATCGAACCATGGCCGCCGGAGCCACGGAATTCCGCCGTCCACCGGTCGCTTGCGGCGAGGATCGGTCCGGCCCGTAAGCCGATATGTCCGGCTTCGATGCCCGGCATATTATGCAGGCCGTACACCGCGTCGCAGGGGAACAGGTCGAACAGGCCGTCATCGATCATGGCTTTCGCGCCGGCTTCGCCTTCTTCCGCCGGCTGGAAGATGAAATGCAGCACGCCGTTGAAGCGCTCGCTTTCCGACAGGTAGCGGGCGGCGCCCAGCAGCATCGTTGTATGTCCGTCATGGCCGCAGGCATGCATTTTACCGTCATGCACGGAGCGGTGGTCGAAGGTGTTTTTCTCCTGGATGAACAGGGCGTCCATGTCGGCGCGGAACCCGACCGCGCGATTGGAATCGCCCTTGCGCAAGGTCCCGACCACGCCGGTGCCGCCCAGGCCACGATGTACCTCCAGGCCCCAGCTTTCCAGCCGTTCGGCGACGATGTCGGCGGTGCGGTTCTCCTCGTAGGCCGTTTCCGGATGTTTGTGAATGTCGCGCCGGATCGCCTGCAATTCGTCGGTCAGCGCTTCGATCTTCCGGCGCTGTTCCTGTTTGTCCTGGTCGCTCATGGAAGCAATTCCTTTTAGCTGGCCGTCTCTTTTGAAAGATAGAGCCGAATGACGTCGGCGATGACCTCGCCTGTCGTGGGCGTTCGAAACGCGCGCAGAAACCGGCCATCGCCGCCGATAAGGTACAGGTTTGCCGAATGACCATGGCCGGTGAAGCGCGGCACCAGCTCCTTTTCAAACGATGCGCCGAAGCCGTCGGCAGCGGCTTTTACCCGTTCCAGCGGACCGGTCAAGCCGCGCAGGCTCGGGTGGTAGAGGGAAACAT
>JAPPPC010000446.1 GCA_028817685.1 Rhodospirillaceae bacterium | reverse complement strand
CCATCGAGCCATGTGGCGGAGCGGCCCCGATCGATTGGGATCGCCGCCCCGGTGATATCGCTGGCTTCCTCGCGACACAGGAACGCGACGAGACCGGCAACGCGGGCCGGTTCGATATAACCCGTCGTCTGACCGCGGCGGCGAAGATACTCGCCTTTCGCCTCATCGAAACTGAGACCCGCTTCTTCAGCCAGTTCGCCGATCTTGATCTCCGTGTTCGGCGTCAGCACCGAACCGGGGCAGATCGCGTTGCAGGTGATGTTCGGCTCAGATCGGGTTTCCGCTGCCGTCGCGCGCGTGATCCCCAGCATCGCCGTCTTTGCCGTCACATAGTCGGCACGACCGGAACGCGCCGCCAGCCCCAGGACCGAGGAAAAATTAACGATTCGACCCCAACCGCGCTCACGCATGCCTGGCAGAACATTCTGCGTCAGCAAGAAAGGAGCGGTCACGTTAACCGCCATCGCGTGGTTCCAATCCTTGCGGTCGAATCCGTCGATCGTGTGGAAGTAACGGATCACGGCGTTGTTGACGAGAATATCGACGGCGCCGAACGCCTCTTCCGTGGCTCGGGTGAGTGCATCGACGTCACGCTCCACCCCCAAATCAGCACCGTTGTATTGGACCTCGACACCATGCTCTTCGGCCATGGCCGCGCGATCTTTCTCGATCGCGTCGGCATCGCCGAAACCGTTCAGCATCACATTGCACCCATCCGCCGCCAATGCCCTCGCAATGGCTTGGCCGATTCCACGCGTTGATCCAGTGACCAGCGCAGCTCTCCGCTTCGACATAGCTTTTGGATTTTCCCCTAGTTCGACGTACCGAAGCTCTCAAGCCCGCCTTTGAATTCACTCTGCGCGAAGATGTCCGGCAACAGGCCTTTCAGCCACTCGCGATCCATATTGACGCCATTGGACTTGAGATAGATTTCACCTTCATCGAGCACCATGTCCCAATCCTGCTGCAGCCGGTAGCGTTTGTTCATATCGGCATGCGGAGTCTCGCCGAGCGCTTCGACGACAAGATCGGTCCAGTTCAAGACCTCGAATTTTCCGCGGCCTTCTTCCTTGGCGAGCTGGCCGTGGCAGCCATGGAACAGGGTCACCAGCGCATCGACATCGTCCGCTTCGGCGCGGGCGATCGTCTCGTCGCGTTTTATCTTTTTCAATTCAGGGGACCGGTCCGCTCCAGAGCCGCCGCAGGTGTAACCCGGCTCGGACAGCGCCTCGACGATGGTCAGGCCCGGAATGTCCGCCAGCAGTTGAACGACGTTTTGGCCGATTTCCGGCATGCCGTCATGGATATGCAGCAACACCCGAAGATCGACCGGCCGCACGAATCTGTCGCGTAACTGCAAAACCCGGTCAGCCATGAATTGGGTGATGTGATCGAAATTAAAGCTGGTATCGCGATAGCCGTCGATTGTCTCACCCAAATGCAGCACGCAGGAAGGGCACCAGCTCAGCACATGCTCGGGCGTGAAGTCCTCGAACCGTGTGAGCGTGCCGTCGGAGACGCGATCGGCCTTATCGATCTCCCCTTCCCATTTCGAATGGATGATGCCGCAGCATGCGCCGGGCCCGCCCACCGTCTCGTAGTCGATCTCCAGCGCGTCAAGGATCGTCATCGCGTTGAGGAGCAGATGCGGCGTGCGGATGGGGTTGCAGCCGAGATAGAAGACGACCGGCACATCGCGGGCGCGCGGGTTACGTGTGAGTTTTTGGAACTCCGGCGGCGCCAATTGCATCGCCGCCATGATGCGGATTGCGCGCGCCATCTTGCGAAACAGCTGTGGCGTTTCGGAAACCACCTGGCTTTCCGACGTGTTGGCGAGCATCAACATGCGGCGCGGGTTGATGTCTTCCGGACAAGCGGGAATACAAACCCCACACCCGTTGCACTGATGCGCCCAAATTTTCGAATCACCGCCGAGCGGCGGACCGCCGTCGAACAATCCAACAATCTCGTCGACGATTTCGGACGATCGATTGGCATCGATCCCCGCGACCGGAGTCACTGGACAGACCTCGACGCACTTACCGCAGCGCGTACAGTCGTCGAGATAAGCCGTGTTCGCCTGATTCAGATAGGCCTCGAGTGATGTCATGGTATTTCCTTCCATGACATCACCTTAGCCGAGAAACGGTGCCCTGTCAGGCCAGCGTTCTAATCGAGTTCGAACCCGTCCATACCGGAGTTTTTGCGGACCTTGCCGCACATCTCGCGGATCTTCGGACCAAGCGCAACCGGATCGGCCATCGCTTCGACCTCATCACCGCGGCGCCAGCCCTCGCAAACCGCGACCATGCCGGCACCGGCTTGGATGACGCGGCCGGTGATATCGCCGGCTTCCTCGCTGGCGAGCCAGACAACCGTCGGCGAGACCCAAGCGGGCGCCCGCTCTTCGATTTCGTCCTCGGTGTATTCGCGCAGATAGTCGGTCATGCGGGTATAGGCGCTCGGCGAAATAGCGTTGACGGTGACGCCAAGGCGGCCCAATTCGCGCGCCGCAATAATCGTGAAGGACGCGATACCAGCCTTGGCCGCACCGTAGTTCGTCTGACCAACATTGCCGTAAATACCCGAAGTCGAGCTGGTATTGATCACCCGGCCGAAGACGGGCGCATCATTTTGCTTCGACATCGCGCGCCAATAGGCCGCCGCATGCCGGGTCGGCGCGAAGGTGCCCTTCAGATGGACATGGATGACCGCATCCCATTCTTCCTCGGTCATGTTGACCAGCATGCGGTCGCGCAGAATGCCCGCATTGTTGACCAGGATATCGAGCTGGCCGAAATGATTGATCGCCTGATCGACCATGTTCTTGGCGCCATCGAAATTGCCAACATCGTCGCCATTGACGATTGCCTCACCGCCCATCGCCTCGATTTCGTGCGCGACTTCCTGCGCCGGCGTCGTATCGCCGCCGCTGCCATCGACCGCGCCGCCCAAATCATTGACCACAACCTTGGCGCCATGTTTGGCGAACAGAAGCGCGTGCTCCCGTCCGATTCCGCGCGCCGCCCCTGTGACGATCGCGACTTTGCCTTCACATAGAAGAGTCATTCGTTCCTCGCTGATTGGTTTTTTGTGCTGTGGCGGCAACTAATACACGTTGCCGCCAGCGAGACAAAGGGCCGGTTCCGCCGGAGAACCTTCATTTGTCCGGACCTTTTACAGGCATTAGACTGCGCTATCGGTTTCACAAGGAACACACTATGCGCCAAGTTCATTTCGTCGCCTTTCTGCAAGCGCAGAACTGCACCACGCTGCCCGCCTCCTGGCGGCATCCGGATGCCCGTACCGACACTTATTCGCCGGAATACTACCAACACATCGCCCGGGTGCTGGAAGAAGGCAAGTTCGACATCGGCTTCTTCGACGACAGGCTGGCGATGCCCGACATGTATGGCGGCGACCACGCGGAAACGGTGAAGAACGGTATCCGCTGCGTGAAGATGGACGCGGTCACCTGCCTGATGACAATGGCGGCAGCGACGGAGCGGCTCGGACTCGGCGCTACCTACTCGACGACCTATTACGAGCCCTTCCACGTGGCGCGCCTGTTCCAGACCGTCGATCTGATGACAAAAGGCCGGGCTGCTTGGAACGTGGTCACCTCGGTCAACGACAGCGAAGCCAAGAATATGGGCAAGGAGCTCCATATGGAGCACGACACCCGCTACGACGAGGGCGACGAGTTCATGGAAATCGTGCTCGGCCATTGGGACAGCTGGGACGACGATGCCATCGCCGCGGACAAGGCGAACAATCTCTACGCCCACCCCGACAAGGTCCGGCGCATAGACTACGAAGGCAAGTTCATGTCCTCGCGCGGGCCCTTCACGGTACCGCGTTCGCCGCAGGGCCATCCCGTCGTCATTCAGGCGGGTATGAGCGGCCGCGGGCAGCAATTCGCGGCACGCTGGGGCGAGCTGTTGTTCGTCGTCTATCACGATCTGGAACAGGCTCAGGCACGATACAAATCGCAAAAAGAGATGACCGCCGCAGCCGGGCGTGATCCGGAAGGCATGAAGATCTGCAGCCTGTTCTATCCGATCACCGGGGAAAGCCGGGCAGAGGCCGAAGACAAGGCCGCCGCGTACGAAAAACTTCCAAACGATATGGACCAGCTGCTGTTGTTGTCCGAGGCGCTGAACTTCGACTTCGCGTCCAAGGGCATCGACGAACCTTTCACCGATGACGAGATCGAAGGCATCCAAGGCATGCAGTCGATGCGCGACCGGGTCGTCGTCCAGGAAGGCATCAAGAACCCGACCCCGCGCGACTTCATGCAGGTCACCGGTCGCGGCCTGCTGCGCAACGCCTGGATCGGCGGCCCTAAGGACATTGCCGACCGTATCGAGGAATGGTGGGAAGGCCGCGGCTGCGACGGCTTCGTCATTGGCCCGACGCACCAGCCCGGCTGTTTCGAGGAATTCGTGAAATACGTCATCCCCGAACTGCAGAAGCGGGGCATCTACCGCAAGGAATATTCCGGCGCGACCCTGCGCGACCATCTGGGCCTGAAACGGCCGGCGATCGGCGACTGGCGCGGCAATACCGACGCGGCGGACTGATACCATGCCAAATCCGTTCATGGTCGATGTGCCCGACGCGGTACTGGCGGACCTGAACGGCCGATTGGACAATATCCGCTGGCCGGACGAGCCGGACGAGGCCAATTGGGCGTTCGGGGCCAATCTCAGCTACATGAAGCGGCTCGCCACCCATTGGCGGAACGGGTTCGACTGGCGTGCAGCGGAAGACAAGATCAATCGCTTTCCGCAGTTCACAGCAGCGGTGCCGATGCCGAACGGTGACCCGCTCGACATCCATTTTATCCATGAGCGCGGCAGCGGCGACAACCCGCTGCCCCTGCTGCTGATGCATGGCTGGCCCGGCTCGATTGCCGAGTTCCTCGACGTCGTCGAACCGCTGGCGCATCCGCAGCGCTTCGGCGGCAACGCCGATGACGGTTTCGACGTCATCGCACCGTCACTGCCCGGTTTTGGCTTTTCCGGCATTCCGCCGATCACCATCGGCCCGCAGGCGGTCGGTGGGATGATGGCGCATCTGATGCGCGAGGCGCTGGGCTATGAGCGGTATGTCGCGCAAGGCGGCGACTGGGGCGGCATCATCGCAGCGCGCATGGCCCTTGATCACCCGGAAGGCCTGACGGCAATACATGTAAACATCTTGCCATTGCGGCCCAGCACCGGTCCCGACGACCCACCGCTGACCGACGACGAAAAAGCCTGGTTCGGCTCGGTGAAAAAGCATCTCCGTCAGGAAACCGCCTATCAGGAAATCCAGGCGACGAAGCCACAGACTCTCGCTTACGGGCTCACCGACTCGCCCATCGGTCTGGCGGGCTGGATTGCCGAAAAATTCCACGGCTGGACGGACCCGGCTGCCGCGGAACCGCTATTCCCGATGGACGCGATCCTGACCAACATCATGATTTACTGGGTCACCGGCACCATCAACAGCTCGACCCGCATCTATCGCGGTTACAGGGAGGAACGGTGCGGCGGCCTGGCGCCTGGCCAAAAAGTCGAGGTGCCGATGGGCCTATGCCTGCCACCGAACGATCTGTTTCCGCCGCCGCCCACCAGTTGGGTGCAACGCCTCGGCAATGTCACGCACGAAACGCGACTTGAGCAGGGCGGGCACTTCACAGCGATGGAAATCGGGTTGCCCTTCGTCGGTGACATCCGGGCATTTTTCCGCTCATACCGCTGAGCGTGGCGCCACGCCTACCAGTCTTCATCGACATGCCGCCCTGGCTATGACCGCTATGCGCGCCGAGCCGCATCGATCGCCTTCCACACCCGATCCGGAGTCGCCGGCATCTCGAAATGCTCGATGCCGAGCGGCGCCAGCGCGTTGTTGATCGCGTTCATGACCGCCGCCAGCGCCCCCACGGTCCCCGCCTCGCCGACACCCTTGACGCCCAGCGGGTTGGTTTTGGTCAGCACCGGGTGCGCGCCGACATCGTAGTCGCACAGGTCTCCGGCCCGCGGCATGCTGTAGTCCATGAACGAACCGCTCAACAATTGGCCGCTGTCCCGGTCGTAGACCATGTTCTCCATCAGGGCTTGACCGACGCCCTGTGCGATCCCGCCATGCACCTGCCCCTTCACCAGCAGGGGATTGAGTTCGAAGCCGCAATCGTCGACGACCGAATAGCGGGCCAGCGCAATCTCGCCGGTCTCCGGCGTGATTTCGACTTCGACGATATGGCAGCCGTTCGGAAAGTTTTCGACCTCGGGCGAATAGCTTGCCAGTTCCGCCAATGTCGGCTCCATGTCGGAGGGCAAGTTCGCCGGATCGAACGCCAACGCGACCGCGTCCAGAAACGGCATGCTGCGGTCGGTTCCGGCAATGGCGAACTGCGCCTCTTCGAAGGTAATGTCTTCCACGGCCGCTTCCAGCGCGTGTGCTGCGATCTTCTTCGTCTTGTCGATCACCTTGTCCATCGCCTTCAGAACGGCGGCGGATCCGATCGTCGCCGTCCGCGACCCACCGGTCCCGGTTCCGAAGGACACGGCATCGGTATCGCCCTCGATCACCCGAACCCGGTCCGGATCGAGGCCCAGCGTGCCGCAGACAATCTGCTTGTAGATCGTCTCATGTCCCTGGCCATGCGGCGTGGTGCCGATCAATATCGCCGCATCGCCCGAAGGGTCGAAACGCAGCTCCGCCGTTTCGAGCTGCGCGGCAGCCGCCCGTTCGATCGTGCAGGAAACCCCGATGCCGCGAAGTTTGCCCGCCGCCTCGCTTTCCGCCCGCCGCGCGGCGAATCCGTCGTAGTCGGATTTCGCCAAGGTCTTGTCGAGAACGGTTTCGAACTCACCGCAATCGTAGGTAAAGGTCAGCGGTGTCTTGTAGGGCAGCATCTCGGACGGGATCATATTGCGGCGCCGGAGTTCCACCGGATCGATACCGAGCCGAGCGGCGGCAATATCGATCGTTCGCTCCAGAATATAGGACGCTTCCGGCCGACCCGCGCCACGGTAGGGTGAGGTCGGCGAGGTGTTGGTCATCACGGCGGACACCGCGACATGCATCGCTGGCGTCGTATACACGCCCGCCAACCCGCCAATATTGCCGGTCGGTGCGCCCATACCTAGGAAGGCGACATACGCGCCGAGGGCGGCGCTCGTTTCCACGCCCATGGCGAGAAACTTGCCGTTCTCGTCGAGCGCCAAAGTCACATCGCTGACATTGTCGCGGGCATGATCGTCGGCGGGGAAGCCTTCGCTGCGTTCGCACCGCCACTTCACCGGCCGGCCCAACCGTTTTGCAGCCCAGGCGACCAGTGGGACTTCGGGATAAATCGCGCCCTTCATTCCGAAGGAGCCGCCGAGATCACCGGTGACGAAGCGAATCTGGCTTTCCCGCACATGAAAGAGGTTCTTCGATAGAGTTGCGCGCCAGGCGTATGGACGCTGTACGCCGGTATAGATCGTGTAGCGTTCCGTACCGGGATCCCATTCGGCAAGTGCGCCGCGCGGTTCCATCGCATTCGCGGTGATGCGGTTGATGACGTAGCGCTGCCTGATCACATGGGCCGCGCCCGCAACGGCGGCGTCGACCGCGTCCTTATCACCGACCTGATACAGAAAGGCCTCATTGTCCGGGCAATCGTCCCAGATCGCCGCCGATTGGCGCGCCGACTCGGTCACCACATTTACCGGCAGCGGATCGTAATCCACCTGTACGGCTTCGGCGGCATCCTTGGCCTGATCGACCGTTTCGGCCACCACCATGGCGACGATCTGTCCCACATGACGCACCCGGTCCGCCGTCACCGCCGGACGCGGTGGCCGAAACATCGTTGATCCATCGCGGCGCTTGTACGGGGAGGGCCCTGTGATCGAACCCAGTCCATCGGCCGCGTACTCGTCACCGGTCAAGACTGTCAGCACACCCGGCATCGCCGACGCCTCTGTGCAATCAATCGATGTGATCGTGGCATGGGCGTGCGGCGATCGCACCATGAAAGCATGGAGTTGGTTCGGCTGATTGAAGTCGTCCACATAATTCCCGGTACCGCGGAGCAACCGCGGATCTTCCGTGCGCGGCACCGCTTGGCCGACAGCGTATTTTGTCATTGCGTACGTCCCTGCTACCGCCAGCTCAGCCTTCCATGACGCCGGCAATCGTAAACCCGCCATCGGCATAGAACACGTGACCGGTCGTGAAACTACATTCGTCGGAGGCGAGAAAGGCCGCGACCGACGCGATCTCCTCCGTCGTCCCGTACCGTTTGAGCGGCATCCGGTTCTGCGCACTGGCCATCAGCTCGCCTTGCACCTCCGGCCGCGTCAAAGTCGGCCCGGGCCCAACTGCGTTGACCAGAATGTCATGCTCGGCCAGTTCGATCGCCATGGTCTGGGTCAAATTGATGACGCCGGCCTTGCTGGCGCCATAGGCCGCCCTGCCGCGCCCCCCAAACGCGCCGGAATTCGAGGCGACATTGACGATCCGCCCACCACTGCCCTGAGCCACCATTTGGCGCGCCGCAATTTGCCCGCACAGAAAGGTGCCCCGCAAATTGATGCCGGAAACCTTTTCCCAATGGGCATCGGACGCTTCCAGGAACGGCTCGCGATCCATCACGCCAGCGCTGCATACCAAAATGTCGAGCCGGGACCAGCGCGATACCGCATTGTCGACCGCTCGTTGAACATCACCGCGCTGCGCCACATCGATGACGCAAACTTCGCCACCAATCTTTTCAGCCCCTTCCCGCGCGCGTGCTTCGTCGATATCGCATACGAGAACCTGCGCCCCTTCCGACGCGAGACGCGCTGCGATCGCTGCCCCGATTCCATGCCCGGCACCGGTGACCATCGCGACCTTGTCCTGAAACCGCATCTGCTGCCTCAACTCGCCCAAGCGGCAACCGGCCGCGCGTCGTCGCGCACTTGTGTCCGGTGCATATGTCGCCGTGTTGTCGGGTCGAGCGCATTTCGGCGGTGCAAGGCGCAGCGATTGTCCCAAATCACCAAGTCGCCGACCCGCCAATTCTGCGTCCAGTGATGCGGCCCATTGTTGATGTGATCCCACAATGCATCGAGGAGCGCATCGCCCTCCTCTACCGACAGGCCCGGAACATAGGCGTTGGGCCGGCGGCCGAGAAACAAGGCGGGCTTGCCGGTCGCCGGATGCCGGATAACGAACGGATGAACCGCTCCTGGCCGTTCTTCATGGCTGTAGGATTCTTCATAGCCGTGCCGCAAATCGCCCGATGACGTACGGGTAGCATCGTGTTTGCAGGCGAGGCCCTGAATCCGTTGGCGCAAATCCGCCGGCAGCGTCTCGTAGGCCCTGTACATGTTGTAGAAAGAGGTATCGCCGCCGGACTCCGGCACCTCGCGCGCGTGCAGCAGGCTCGCTTTTGGGGGCACGTCGTTATAGGTCATGTCCTGATGCCAGACGAGCTCTGAATTGCCCAGCGCGCCCAGTTCCTTGCCGTCCTCGACAATATTGGACAACACGGTGATTTCCGGCCGCGACGGGTCGTATGGCGTACCGCCACGCCCTGTCGGCGCCATATCGAGGTCGCCAAACCGGGCGCTGAAATCTGCCAGACTATCGTCGTCGAGCTGCTGGCCGCGGAAACGAAGGACGAGATTGTCGTGCCAGGCATCCTCGATAACCTTAAAGGCAGCATCGTCGATCTCGCGGAGATCGACACCCTCTATATCGGCGCCCAGCGCCGCCCCCG
This sequence comes from Rhodospirillaceae bacterium, assembly GCA_028817685.1. Classification (GTDB taxonomy): domain Bacteria; phylum Pseudomonadota; class Alphaproteobacteria; order UBA8366. Next base: position 3,880 of record JAPPPC010000446.1, on the reverse strand, counting down.
TCGGAACCACTTTCAGCGCGTTAGACATGGAAACTCCTCACCGTGATTACTCCTATTCCTTCGGCAACGCATCGCGCAGCAAAGTGCCGAACACAACCATCTCCGGGCTGGTGACACGGTATGTCCGGATGGCCGATACGATCGCCTGCCCTTGCGCTGCCGTCGGCGGGGCATAGCCTGCGGGCACGGGCGGCAGCTTCGCGATAATATCATCCGCCGCGGCGATAATCTCTTCCGCGATGGACGCCCGCGCCCGTTTCGCCGCTTCGTCGTGTAAGAGCGGTGCGATCAAGGTCGCCGCATGCGCTAGATAACCCGGCCAGTCCGCCAACAAACGATAGAGGCCGGGCACGAAGGGCTTGCCGCCGATCTCGGTTTTCAACTGCATTAGGACCGCTGCGACGTCCGGTGGCGCGCTATCGACGTCTGCCATCGCCGGCATCGGCGCCAGCATATCCGGCGGAGTCCAAGTCGGTTCCGCCATCCCAGTCCAATCTGGCGCGGCGCCGCCGATCAACCGCTCGACGATGCCGGCAAACAACAAATTGATCGGAGACACGCGCACGAAATTGTCACAGATGTTGCGTATCGCCCCAATACCCGCGGCCTCGACCCCGAAAAGACGCAGCGCTTCTTCCGAGAGCGCCGGAAAAGGCGCGATATCGATCATCTTTACACGGCGCCAAGCGGTCTCCGGGATCGTGCCATCCTGGAAAGCCGGCCTGCAGATCGCCCAGGCATATTCCAGACAACCGGGCATGGTCGCCACATGGCGTTGCAGGGAGGAGACGTAAGGGACCCCGCAATAGACCCGGATTTCTTCGTAGATCCGCGCGAGTTCGCCGGTTACCGCTGATTCGGGCAGCTCGGCCATGGTCGTTTGCGCTGATGCGTTCATCCTGTCCCGTTCTTAGCTGCTTCCTGTGGCAATTGTCGGTTCCGGGCGGCAGTATGCGACGCCACACCGCAAGGAGAAAAGCCCATGCCCCGTATCTCCCTGATCCACGCCGTCCCTGTCGCCATCGATCCAGTCGTCGAAACCTTCCAGTCAGACTGGCCCGAAGCGGAGGTATATAGCCTGCTGGAAGACTCCTTGCCGGGCGATCTTCAAGAGGCCGGCGAAATCGATCAGGCCATGATCGAGCGATTCACGCGTCTCGCTGACTACGCGGCCGACACTGGTGCCGACGGTATCCTGTTCACCTGCTCCGCGTTCGGCACGGCGATCGAGGCTGCGGCTGCGGCGCACGCGCCCCTTCCCGTCCTAAAACCGAACGAGGCCATGTTCGAAGAAGCGATGGATATGGGTAGTCGTATCGGGATGATCGCCACCTTTCAGCCCAGCATCCCGTCGATGACGCAGGAATTCGAAGAGATGGCAGCCGCCACCGGTGCGTCGGCGAAACTCGAAACCGCCTGCGTTCCAGACGCGATGGACGCCCTACGTGACGGCGATGCGGACACCCACAACCGGTTGGTCGCGGGCGCTGTCGATGAACTCGGCGATACGGATGTCCTGCTCCTGGCGCAGTTCTCCACCGCGCAGGCCCGTCCGGCGGTAGAGGCAAAGTACGACAAGCCGGTTCTCACCAGTCCCGGCAGTGCAGTGCGCAAACTCCGCAGACTGCTCAACGGTTGATTCCACAAAAAAGGGCCGGTCGATGGACCGGCCCCCTTGCACTCTCGCGCAATATCTAGTTCATCGGCAGTCCCGGATGGACAGCCCGTGAATTCGCGATATCGACGAACTGGTTTTCGAGCGCCGGCATCGCGCTTTCCGCGATGAGTTCCGGCGTCCAGCCCCCATCATGATGCACCATGCGGGTCGGCCGCGGCTGACCGTATAGGGACAGCTCGCCGCCCCGTTGATGGAATATCTGACCGGTCACATGGCCGGCACCTTCCGAAGCCAGATAAGTAATCAGCGGCGCGATCGCGTCGGCCGGACTGCGCGACAGGCGCTCTTCGCGCATCTTCGCCGCATCCGGATCCTTCGGCGTCGGCACCGAGCGCGTCATGCGCGTATCCGCCGACGGGCAAATCACGTTACTGGTGACATTCTTGCTCTTGCTTTCCATGGCAACGATGCGCGACAGACCGACAATGCCCATTTTCGCCGCGCCGTAATTCGCCTGCCCGATATTGCCCAGCAGGCCGGAGGTCGAACTGCACATGATGATGCGGCCATATTCCTGCTCGCGGAACAGATTGATCGCCGCGCGATTGACGTTGAAATGGCCGTTCAGATGGACGTCGATGACATCCTGCCAATCGTCCGGCGACATCTTATGGAACATGCGATCGCGCAGGATACCGGCGGGGTTGAAGATGATGTGCAGCCCGCCGAGTTCGTCGCGCGCCTGTTGCACCATGCCGAGGCAATCTTCGTAGCTGGCCACCGAACCGAAGTTCGGTACGGCATCGCCACCGCCGGCCTTGATTTCGTTCGCGATTGCTTCCGCGGGGCCCTGCTCGCCGCCTTCGCCGCCACCGCCGACGCCCGGATCGTTGACCAGGACCTTGGCCCCGTTGGCGGCGAACATCTTGGCGACTTCCGCGCCCACGCCACGACCACCCCCTGCTACGATCGCCACGCGACCATCAAGCATGCCCATCTTTTAGTTCCTCCTGTGAAGTATCGATTTATCAGTTTGGCTCAGGTCACTAGGGTGCGGGCGCACCCCGATCCTGTCAACCGACCCCGCCCGCGACATTCGGTCAGGAACAAAGAGCGCTGCTTGTCGCTGCCAAGGTCTGCTCACCCTGCTGATTGTGCGCCGCGACCGTGACATGGACGCGAACCCTGTCCTCTTCTCGGCTGAAACCGTCGACGGTGCCGGATACGGTCAGCGTGTCGCCACAGAACACGGGGCGCAGGAACTTGGCGTCCATTCGGCCGCCGACAACGAAGCCCTCGCCGACGGATTGGGTCATCAGGGTCGACACATAGGCTGTGCTCATCATCCCCTGCGCAATGGTGGTGTGAAAGCCTTTCGCCTTCGCCCAGTCCGGATCGGTGTGAATGGAGTGGGGACGGACACCTGAATACATGTCGATCTGCCGCTGGGACAGGGTACGGGACAGGGGCGGTAATACCTGCCCCACCTCAAGCGCCCCACCGCGGCCGTCGCCCCGTTTGATGTCGGGATCGAAGGAAGGAGCTACGGACTCTGACCGTTGACTGCTGCCCGATGACGGCGCCGTCTTATCCTTGAACAACATCTGCACGAAGCGGCCAGACACCTGCAGCGTCCCATCTTCTGCCGCCGTTCGATACTCCGTAACCATGTAAGGTTTATCTCGGCGCATATATTTCTCGGCCAACCTGCCCAAGGTCCGCGCCCGCACGCCCAGCCGGATTGGGCTCTCGAACTCATAGGTCATCCGGGCATGCAGACCCGCGGGCACGACATAATGGTTGTGCCGCAGAAACAGTGCCTGATTGGCCAAAAATGTCGGATGCGCAACGGGATCGCCGAATGGACCGGGCGCAAAAAACCAAGGATCGTAATCTTCTATCGCATACGCGTAAGTCGCCACATCCTCGGGCCGAACCAACTGATCGTCGGAGCGGAAATCAGCACCGACGTCTAGAATTCCGTAAGAAATAGTCGGAAACCCGACTTGCGAGAGGGTTTCGGGCGAATAGGTTTTCTCAGCGCCGGGCGCTTCCATGGGATACCTCATCAAGCAGGCGGCGCATTTCCGGCGCCATGCGGCACACTTTGGAGTGGCGGCGCGCATGCCGGCAAGTGGAATTTAGTATGGAATGTGTCCGTGTCGGCCGACCGCCGGGGTCCCGCGCTACCGGCTTAGAAAGGCAATTGTCTGACATCAGCGCCCCTGGGACACCCTGAGGTGTTTTCATAAGGGAGGATTT
>JAPPPC010000869.1 GCA_028817685.1 Rhodospirillaceae bacterium | reverse complement strand
GAACTGGCATGTGTTTTCCGGCCGGGTCGCATGCTTCTTAAGGAACCGCAGAATGGGACGGCTTTCCTCGACCGTCATCCCTTCCAGCCGGCGGATGGCGATGCCGCTGATGAACAGAGATTTCCGGCCGGTGTCCGGATGGGTTCGGATCAGCGGATGAACTGTCTCGGCATCGGCGTTGTTCATCAGCTTGACGTCCATCGATTTGCTGAACAGCGCCTGCCGCTTGGTGACTTCGCTGTCCGACGGCCCGTAGGAACGCTCGCCGGTGAAGACGCCATTGACCCCGTCGAGCATCCGCTTCATGCCGTCCGATAATGTCTCGTAGGCTTGGTACATATTGACGAAGATCGTATCGCCGCCGGAGTCAGGTACCTCCAGCGCGTAGAGTATCTGTCCCATTGGCGGTTCGGCGTGAAACGCCACATCGCTGTGCCAGATGCCACCGAAATTTGCGGCCCGGTCATCCGCTTCCTTGATCACGGGCAGGACTTCCGGGTGGCTGTCCAGGCCCTTGGCGTAGCGATGGGTCTCGATGTCACCGAAACGGCGGGCGAAGGCGAGGTGCTGGTCGGGCGTTATGGTTTGGTCCCGGAAGAAGATGACGAGGTGATCATGCAAGGCCTTCTCGATCGTGCTGAACGCCTTATCGTCTAGCGCCTGTGACAGGTCGATGCCGTGGATTTCGGCACCAAGCGCGCCGGCGATCGGATTGATGTCCAACGTCGCCATCGAAACCTCCTCCTGCTATGCGCTGCGCAGTACGCCGCCGGCCAGCGCTCCGGTATGCTCCCCATCGGCCATGAAGTGCTGACCGTTGACGAACATGTGGTTGTAGCCGTCGGCTTTTTGAATGTAGCGGCCGGCACCGGCGGGGAAGTCGTGCACGAACTCTGGCCCGTACAGGCGCAGCCCCTCGAAATCGATGATGTTGACATCCGCCTGGGCCCCCGGCGTTAGCGTGCCGCGCCCGGCGATGTCGTACAGCGCGGCCGGTTCGCCGGTCAGCATGTGGATTGCCGTTTCGATCGAGAATTTTCCTTTCTCGCGTACCCAATAAGTCAGGAAGTTCGTTGGCAGGCTGGCATCCATGATCATGCCGCAATGGGCGCCGGAATCGCCCAGGCCGAGCACCACGTTGGGGTCGTCCAGCATCCGCTCGACGGCGGCCATGTCCTGATTCAGGAAAGGGTAGTTGAACAGGGTCAGCCCGTTATCGAGGAGCGACAATTCGATGAAGGCGTCCGGCGGGCTCGTGTCCAATCGGGCCGCGTGCGCTGCCAGACTGTCCGATGGTGCGTGATCGTAGCGTGGATTGTCATGCGACAGCACGAACAGATCTGCCCATTCCAGCGGCGGCATGTTTTCGAGTGACTGGCGCACCATCTCGGCGCGGTAATCCGCATCGCGCAGTTTGGCGAGTTTCTCGGACAGCGGCATACCGCGCAGCGCGCGCCACGCTGGCGCGCGGTCGAATGGCGTACGGTTCTGGAATCCGAACAGGACACCGATGCCGCGGGTCGTCGACTGCGCTTTGATTTTCGCACCGGCCTGCACGCTTTCGGTCAGCGCGTCGAGCGCATATTGGTACCCTTTGGGGACCTCGCGGTTTTGCGCCAGGTTGAACAGGACGGTCCGGCCCGTCTCGCGGCTGATCTCGTTCATCCAGACCATTTCGCGGCGCAGATTCTCGCGCATGTCATCTTCATTCGCACCGGTGAGGCCACCAGACGCGGCTTCGACCAATCCGCGGTTTTGTTCCTTCAGAGCGGCGCAGATTCCCTTCAACTCCTCCGGCGTTGCGTAGGTTCCGGGAACCTTTTCGCCGTCCGGCGTCAGGTGCAAGGGTGTGCGCGAGGTAGAGAAACCGAGCGCGCCGCCGGCGATCGCTTCGGCGACGGTATCGTGCATCGCGGCGATTTGGTCTTCGCTCGCCGGTTTATTCTCCAGTGCTTCCTCGCCCATGGCGTAGAGCCGCACGGCACAATGGCCGACAAGGCCGCCGACATTGACACCCTTGGGCAGCTTGTCGAGCGCTTGCAGGTACTCACCATATGTCTCCCACGTCCATGGCATGCCGCTGTCGATGCTTTTCGCGGGCACGTCCTCGACCGATTCCATAAGGCGCGCGAGATAAAGCCGGTCATCCGGTTTGCACGGTGCAAACGTGACGCCGCAATTGCCCATCACGACAGAGGTCACACCATGCCAGCATGAGGACGACGCGATCGGGTCCCAGGTTATCTGGGCGTCGAGATGCGTGTGGATATCCACGAAGCCGGGCGTGACCAGACGGCCTTCCGCATCGAAGGTCTGACGGGCGTCGCCCGTAACGTCGCCTACCGCAGCGATCTTATCGCCGGAAATCGCGACATTGCCTTGGATCGCCTGGGCGCCGGTACCGTCCAAGATGGTGCCATTCTTGATAAGGATATCGTAGGTCATGTCTCGCTCCGTGGTGCACACGTATGTCGTTTGAGAGCATTATGCCCTGTGCTTGGCGGACGGAATAGCCCACGCCGGAACGCCAAAGGTACGGGGCGGTGTGCTATGTAGGCGGCATGATGATCGATACCGCACCGGCGACCGACGCCATGAGGATTACGCCGCGCTACTGAGCCAGATCTCGCTCTTTGCGGAATTGGACCGGGTAATCCTGGCCAAGCTGGCCACCGATATTGAGCCACAATCCTTTCCCGCCGACACCGTTATTTTCCGGCAAGGCGACCCGAGCGACGCGTTTTACATCATTGTCAGTGGACGGCTGGCGCGCCTGGTCGCGAATGCGGATGGTCTGGATACCAAGCTGCATTCGCTGGGGCGGGGCGAGGCTTTCGGAGAGCAGTCGCTGCTGATGACCAGTCCACGCAATGCCACATTGCGAGCGGAAACGGATTGTGAGGTCCTGCGCCTTGGGCGGAAGGAATTTCTCGAATTGGTTCGTCAGGAGCCCAGTGTCGGGCTTGGCATCGCGGCCAGCCTCGGCCGCAGGCTCGCCTCGGTGGTGTCGCCAGACGCGGATATGACCGACGCGCATCTCGAAGGGTCGGTTGCGCCTGAAGCGGTGGTGATGCCGCAACGGCAGAAGACCCCGTGGTACCGTTTCCTGTTCGATTGGCTGCCGCTGGCGTTTGCGCTTCTCGTCATCGCGGGGAGCTACGTCATCGCACCGCCGGAGGGATTGTCCGTCGCGGGTTGGCAGGCGTTGGCCGTGCTCGTGGCCGCAGTGCCGGCGATGGCGGCACAGACGATCCCGGAAGGCGTTTTGGCGTTGCTGATGGCAGCCGCCTATGCGTTGATCGGCGTCGCCTCGCCGGAGATCGTCCTATCCGGCTATGCCTCGCAAAGCTGGCTTTTGCTTGTCTGCGTTTTGGTGATCGGCAGCGCGCTCGCCTCGACCTGTCTGCTTTATCGTTTGGCGCTGCTT
>JAPPPC010000378.1 GCA_028817685.1 Rhodospirillaceae bacterium | reverse complement strand
CCAGAACGTAGCTTAAATCGCCGCCAAACCTGTCCAGCGATTGGGGAGCACCTCACAGAAAGGCCTTCTCGTTCTCGGAAAGATTGCCCACCGAAAGGTACTGCTGGTTTCCGGAGTAGTCGGCAAAGGCCAATGTGTGCGGGTCGAGAACCTTCACGAAGCCCTTCGGGCCGCCGCGATGCTGCACATAGGGTTGTCCGTCGGCGCTTGCGGTCGCGAAATACAACGAATCGCGGGCAGCGATGAAGCTGGCCAGCTCATCAGTAATCGACGCGTGCCAGCCGCCTTGCTGCTCCAGCCGCGCGAACATGTCGCGCGAGCCTAGCCGCTGCTGCGCGGATTTCACCGCATCGGTGAAGGCGATGTCGCTGGTTGGACGTTCTGTCATCATTTCGGCCTTGTTGTCGTTAAAACGTGAAATCGTTCGATAAAAATTCATTATTATGGTCAGAATCGGTGTAATTTTCTGCATTAATCAAGTAAAATAACAGTTATCTCCGTATTAACTATAGAAATTTCGATACTGTGATCGAAATCACTGAAAATGCCTGCGTGGTTCGATATTTTCTTCAAAGAATGAAGGTGAGACGTGGAAAACGGCAGTCAGTCGGAGACGAAAAATGTTGGCATATCATTCGGTGATCCTCGAGGCTTATCGTGCGGCCCTGGCCGATTGGGCGGTAAAGGAGATTGACGGCCGCGAAATAGACCAGTCGCTTATCCATCATACCGCGGCGCTCGCGTCGATCTGGGCGAACGAAGCGGTGACCGAGAAGCACGTCGTCGACGTCATCGACACACTCCACTGAAAGCGACCCGGAGCCGGGCCCGCCTCGCGGGCTAAGCCCTGCACGGCGATGCGCTGGTGTCGCCAGACTGCCGCTGTTATTGTTGCCCCACCACCGGGCGATACGCGGCATACGCCGCCCGGCGGACCCTGGGGAGGGGGAGGCCTTCTGCGAGGTGGACGTTAGAAGTTTGCATCCATGACACAGCGCGCGCGTCCGGCATTTCTTCGACGCCTGTTGACCGCATGCCGCCTGGCGCCGGCTATAGCGCTGTTGGCCGCCTTAAACCTGGTTTCGCCAGCGATCGCGGCCGAAGACGGCATTTCCCTGGAACTGAATAGCGCCAAGACCGTTTCCGAAGCCTGCGAAACCTCGTTCGTCGTGCGGAACGGGTTGCCCCATACGCTCGACCGGTTTCAGCTGGACCTCTACGTCTTCGACACCGACGGGGTTATCAAATCGCGCAGCACGATCGATTTGGCGCCATTGCGCGCGAATAAGAGCACGGTCCTCGCATTCCGCCTGCACGCAGCCCCCTGTGCGTCCGTTTCGAAAGTACTGGTGAACGACATTCCGTTGTGCCGGGCGGAATCCGGGACGGTTCTCGATTGCCTGGCCGGGCTTTCGGTCTCGAGCCGGCACAGTATCGAATTGGCCAAATAAACAGCCTAGTTGCGCTTTTTCTTCGCTTTTTTCGGCCTGGCCCGAAGATAGTCTTCGAAGATGGCCAGCAATCGGGGCACGTTCGGGTTGAGCGTATCCCAGAGCTTTAACTCGCTATTTCGCTTCGAGCGCATATAGCGTTTGAAGTCGGCGCACCAATGGGTCTCCAGCCCCTTGCGGAACCGCACCATCTCGCTACTGCGCTTGTTCAGGCCGAGATCCTGGTTGGCAAGCTCCTCGTAAAGGTAGGCCTCGCATTCAAGATCGATCGGCCGCATCTTGCCCATGCGCTTGCGCTGATGCTGCATGCCGTGCCCGACCAATTCATGTGCCAGCACCGCCGCCAATTCGTTTGTCGGCCACTTCACGCCGTGCCGGCCCACAATGACCTGAAACGAGCGCCCGCGCGGCAGGGGGCTGGCAATGAACTTGGGCAGAAATACCGCGACGTTCTCGCCGGTGGCCGCGCTCTTCGGCGCATCGCCCGGAAGATAGACCAACGTGACCGTGCCGCTCCGCTTCAGAACATCGAGCTTTTTTGCGCTCAATGGAGACTTCGAAGTCAAAAGCTTCATTGCCGCTTTGAGCTTCTTCAAGCCTTCCGCGCCCTTCAGCAGACGGGTGTCGTAGGATTTCTTCGGGTTCTTGGGAAGCGCGACGAACCGCACGCCATCCACCTGTTCTTCGATCCGGACATTGTTCGCCACAGCGGTCCCGGTGACGAACACAAAGGCCATCGCGAGACAAAAACGGAGGGGTCGGATCAGAAGGTGCATGGCGGCGACGGTTGGGTGCCCGGTGGGATAGTGGCTCGGTTGCGCCGAAAAAGGCGCCGGATACTAACGTAAGTCCGGAGGAATTACGATTGCTGCTGTAACAAAAATTGGGGCGCAGGGGTCGCGATTCCAGGCCCCAATCCCAATTCACCGGCTGGACCACGCAAAGCGTCGTCCGCAGCGCAGTCTTCTGCTACCGGTATGGGCTTCTTTACATAGGCTTCTGCAACCGTAACCGGATCGCGCGAGCAAAATTTATTGTGCTGATGCCGCTTTTACCTCGCGGCGGCGCGCGTGGAGAATTGGCTCGGTGTACCCGTTGGGCTGCCGGATGCCCTCGAAGACCAGATCGCAGGCCGCCCGAAACGCCACGCCATCAAAGGATGGCGCCATGTTGATATAGGCGGTATCCGAGGCGTTCTGCCCATCGACGACGGCAGCCATGCGCTCGAAGGTCGCCCGGACCTGCTCAGCCGAACAGACGCCGTGTTGCAGCCAGTTTGCGATGTGCTGGCTTGAGATGCGCAGTGTGGCGCGATCTTCCATCAGCCCGACATCGTCGATATCGGGTACTTTCGAACAGCCGACCCCCTGATCGATCCAGCGCACGACATATCCCAAAATGCCTTGCGCGTTGTTCTCCAGCTCTTTCTGTACGTCCTCGGGCGACCAGTTGGGCCGGTCGGCCAGCGGAATGTCCAGGATGTCGTCCAGCTTGGCCCGCGGCCGTGCCCGCAGTTCCGCCTGCCGGGCGAACACGTCGATCTGATGATAGTGCAGGGCGTGCAATGTCGCCGCCGTGGGCGAAGGCACCCATGCGGTGTTCGCGCCCGCCTGCGGATGGGCGGCCTTGGCCTCCAGCATCGCCGCCATCTTGTCCGGCATCGCCCACATGCCCTTGCCGATCTGCGCGCGCCCCTGCAGACCGCAGGCCAGACCGATATCGACATTCCAATCTTCATAGGCGTTGATCCACGGCCTTTCCTTCGCATCGGCCTTACGGACGAACGGTCCCGCTTGCATCGAGGTGTGGATTTCATCGCCGGTGCGGTCGAGAAAGCCGGTATTGATGAAGGCAACGCGTTTTTTCGCGGCGCGGATGCATTCCATCAGATTGACGGTCGTGCGCCGTTCTTCGTCCATGATGCCGATTTTGATCGTGTCGCGTCGGAGCCCCAGCGCGTCTTCAATTGTCCGTCATCAAAACATTTGGGACATCTG
>JAPPPC010000005.1 GCA_028817685.1 Rhodospirillaceae bacterium | reverse complement strand
TTGCCACTCGACTATATTGACGAACCGCTGCAGTTCCACGCGGAATGGGTCGGCGACAAAATCGCCCCGCGCCCGGTGCTGTTCATCACCACCGACGATGACCGGCTTGTCCCGCCGGAAGAATCGGAATCGCTCTATGAAAAAGCGGGCGAGCCAAAAAAGCTCATCACCTTGCGCGGTTACGGGCATTACGAAGTCTATGTGGAACCGGCCTTCAGCGAAGTGATGACGCCGACGGTGGAGTGGTTCCAGACCTATATGCCGGCCACCCCGCGCTGATAGACAAGCATGGCTTCACCTGCGCCCCAAACGCGCGTAGGCTAATCCGCATTGAGGATTGTAGCGAAGGAGAGGCTCAATGATCTTCCGGCTCCTAATCGCGGCGGCGGCGTTCTTTGTGGCGCTTCCCGTCAATTTCGCCAGCGCCGCGCCCCAATTGCTCGGCCTGCTCGCAGACAATGAAATTCCCGTTCACTGCGTCGGCGATATTTGCACCGTGGAGGTCAGCGCAATCTGCCTCCAGGAGGAACGGGACATGCCCGCCTGGGGAACGACTTACAAGCCCATCCAGTCGAACCGAATAGCTCTGGTCGGCACACGCGCGGACGGGACCGTTATCAGAAAACCGGTAGACGATATCGCGCGGTTCGAAAGCGACCGTGGCCACTGGGCCGTGAAGATCATCATCCCGCGGGAACATGTCGACGCGTTCGGTGCTGAGCGGATGGCCCTTGCGATCGACGGCCGCGTTGCTTTGGCACCGCAGCCCTTGCCCGGCGATCCGACACCCCAAACGGATACCGACATCGATGCTGCCGTGACGGCGTTCGTAAATTCACCGGATTCGGTCATTGGACACGATGCGGACAACATGGCGGCGGCGCATATCCTGAATGAGATGATCAACACCTTGCCGCATGTCGCATTGGATGAGGACAAACCGGCCGGGGATCTCTGGCGCAAGACATTCGGTTCCGATGCGCTTGACCGTCCCGGCATGCAAAAGGCGGCTGCCTATTTCCAGCAATGCGGGCATGAATTGCTCAAGGTCGAACGCAAGACGGTACGGCGCTGTCTCGAGCTGGGACACGATAACTTCGCCACGACGGTGAACCGTCGCTTCTGGGATGCGAACAAACCGGGCGTTTAACGGCAACGCCGGGAGATTGCCGGGAACAGAGCCGAGATGGCGCAACATATTGGTATCGTCGCCTGCTCGGCAGAGGGCGCCGCACTGTGCTACCGCACCATCTGCGTCGAGGGTGCAGCGCTCATGGGGGCACACGCGCATCCGGAAGTAACGATGCATACCCCGTCGCTCGCGGACTACGTCACATGTCTCGACAGCGGCGACTGGGCGGGTGTCGGCGAGCTCATGCTGACCTCAGCGCAAAAGCTGGCCCAGGCAGGCGCCGATTTTTTGATCTACCCAGACAATACGATCCATCAGGCGCTTCCCCATATCGAACAGGCGTCGCCGCTGCCCTGGCTGCACATTGCCGACGCCGTTGCGGCGGAAGCCCAGGCCAAAGGGTTCGAACGGCTTGCCCTGACGGGCACGCGCTGGCTCGTCGAAAGCGAGGTCTATCCCGAGAAGCTCTCGGCGTGCGGAATCACATTCGCCCGCCCCGATGAAGCGGCGCGGGTGGAAATGAACCGCATCATCATGCATGAGCTTGTTCAAAGCATTTTCACGGATGACGCCGTCCGATATTTCCAGACGGTCATTCGCGGCCTGAAAGACGAGGGCTGCGATGCGGTCGTGCTCGGCTGCACCGAAATTCCAGTGATCATCGATGACAGCACCTCACCGTTGCCGACGCTCGACTCAACCCGGCTGCTGGCGCGCGCGGCCTTGCGCCGTGCGGCTAGTGGAACTTGACGTATTCGTAGTCGAGGGGTTGTCCGTGAATGCCGCGGCGCGGCGCTGCGATCCATCCCGCCATCTTGCCCGGCTCGACCACGGGAACCATCAGCGATAGGACGAACTCCCGATCCGCATCGGTCGGCAACCACTCGCCTTTCATTTTTTCCCAATCCGCCTCATCGATGATTTTGCCCTCTGGCGTCGCGTGAACGCCGACGAAGGCGCCGATGCCGCGATTGAAAGCCTCGTGCGGAAGGGTCAGCTCAAAGTCGATGCCGTGATCCCGGATAACCTTGTTGAACCGGTTTACGCCGCGCTGGCTGTCCTTGGTGTAGTCCTCTCGTAAGCGTTCGTTGCTCGCAGTGATGGCTGGAACTTCAAGCGAGACGATCTTGCCGTCCTCGAACGCGGGCACGTTGTATACCGCCCCATCGAGCTGGTGATCGTCGTCGATCTTGCCCTCTTGATAACGTCCCTTCAGCCCCATGGAGAAGTAGTTCGCCGCATTGGTTGAGCGTTCTTGTCCGAACAGGTCCAGGCAGATCGAGTAGTGGAAGTTCATCCATTTCTGGATGGTCGGCAAATCGATAACGCCGAATTTCCGGACATCGTCGGTGTCGTGTTCCTTCATGACTTCGCAAGTGCGCTGCACGATCCGCATGATGCCGGACTCGCCGACAAACATGTGGTGTGCTTCTTCGGTCAGCATGAAGCGGCAGGTACGCGACAGCGGGTCGAAGCCGCTTTCCGCCAGTGATGCGAGTTGGTATTTGCCGTCACGGTCTTGGAAGTAGGTAAACATGAAGAAGGACAGCCAGTCGTCGGTCTGCTCGTTGAAGGCCTGTAGAATCCGCGGCCGATCGATATCGCCGGCGTGGCGCTCCAGCATCATGTCCGCCTCTTCCCGCCCATCGCGGCCGAAATAGGCGTGCAGCAGGTAGACCATCGCCCACAGGTGACGGCCCTCTTCCACATTGACCTGAAACAGGTTGCGCAGATCGTAGAGCGACGGGCAGGTCTTACCGAGCCGGCGCTGCTGCTCGACCGAAGCCGGTTCGGTATCGCCTTGGGTCACGATCAAGCGCCGAAGTTCCGAACGATACTCGCCGGGGACGCTTTGCCAGGCAGCTTCGCCTTTATGGACACCGAATCCGATTTGCCGGTTTTCCTCCGGCGGCGCCAAGAAGATGCCCCAGCGATAGTCCGGCATGCGGACATGGCCGTAATTCGCCCAACCGTCCTTATCGACACTGATCGCGGTGCGCAAATAGACCGACAAATCGTCGCTTTCGACGGGGCCCATATCCTCCCACCATTTCAGGTAGGCCGGCTGCCATCGTTCCAAGGCCCGTAATAGGCGTCGATCGTCGGCCAAATTGACGTTGTTCGGGATGGTTTCGTTGTAGTCGATGCTCATCGTATGGCTTCCATTCTCTGAGGCCCGGTCACACTCGCTTCCGGTCGAAAGCGGCCTGTTTCCCTGAACCGACCAGTTTCAACGCCGCCTCTTCTCCAACCGCTGTAGGCCTCTGGCTGATCCGGTTTTGCCCTGCGGTCAGTCGTCCGAATACGTTCGTATCCATG
>JAPPPC010000307.1:1449-3451 GCA_028817685.1 Rhodospirillaceae bacterium | reverse complement strand
CCCGGTGACGAGGCGGCGCGGGGCTACGTGTTCAAGTTCGATCGGGAGAGCGGCACGGTGCGCAAGACGCCGATCCATGGTGAAGGGAATGTTAGCGGCAAGCTGATCGGTGCCACCAAGGGGGTTGCGGCCGGCGACATCATCGCCGCCGCGGGGGTGAGCTTTTTGCGCGACGGACAGCGCGTGAAGCTGATGGGCCAATAGCCATTCCGCCAGGACCCTGACCGCCCGGAGACGACACCATGAATTTCGCCAAGCTCGCGCTCGACAATTAGCGCATCACCGTTGCCGCGATCCTGCTGATCCTTCTGACCGGTATTACAGCCTATCTGTCCTACCCCAGTGCGGAAGATCCGACGATCCAAATCCGCAACGCCAGCGTGACGGCCAATTTTCCCGGCATGTCGCCGGAGCGGGTCGAGGAACTGATCGCCAAACCGATCGAATCCGCCATGCGCGAGATCGCGGAGATCAAGGACATCGAATCGACCTCCAAAGCAGGCGGCGTGAAGCTCAGCCTGGAGCTTTACGAGTGGGTTGCGGAACTGGAACCGGTCTTTCAAAAAATCCGCAACAAGGCCGAAGACGTAAAATCTTCCTTGCCTGAAGGGACCAGCGGGCCCTTCGTCGACGATGAAGTGGGGCTGACCGCGGTGGCCACGATAGCCCTGTGGGCCGATGGCTTCTCACTGGCTGAGATGCGCGAGGTCGCCCGGAACACGCGGGACTTGCTCTACACCCTAGACGGTGTGCGCAAGATTGAAATTCTCGGCGTACAGGACGAACGCATCTATCTGGAGACAACGCCGGCCAAGCTCGCAGAGCTGGGTGTCTCGCCGCAGGCGGTGTTCGGCGCGCTGGCGCAGCAGAACATCATCGAACCCGGTGGAGAGATCAACGCGGACGGCCGCACGATACTGTTGGAACCGTCGGGCAACCTGGGCTCGGTCGACGAAATCCGCAATGTGGTTTTCCGGATACCCGACACAGACCGCGTCTTGCGGTTGGAGGAAATCGTCGATATCCGCCGCGAGACGGTCGACCCTCCGAAGCTGCCGTCGTTTTTCAATAACAGACCGGCGATCATAATCTCCGTTTCGACCGTGGAAGGCACGAACAACGTCGAATTCGGGGACCGGTTAAGCGCGCTGGTAGACGATATCCAACAGGACCTGCCGATCGGTTACGTGCTGGAATTCGCAACGTTCCAGCCCGAGCTGATTGCAGCAGCCGTGGACAGTGCAGTCTCCAATGTCTACCAGACGCTGGGTATCGTGCTGGCCGTCGTGATGATCTTCCTGGGCCTGCGCACCGGCCTCATCGTCGGCTTTTTCGTACCGCTGACGATGCTACTGGGCATCATCGTGATGAATTTCTTCGGGGTCGAGTTGCAGCGCATGTCGATCGCAGCGACGATCATTTCGCTTGGAATGCTGGTCGATAATGGGATCGTTGTCGCCGAGGATATCCGGGTCCGACTTGAACGGGGCGTGGATCGCATGACTGCTGCGATCGAGGCCGGCCGCACCCTAGCGATCCCGCTTCTCACCTCTTCGCTGACGACGATCTTCGCCTTCCTGCCCATGCTGCTGGTCGAAGGCAGTACGGGCGAGTTTGTGCGCTCGCTGGCACAGGTCGTTGCGATTCTGTTGCTCGCCTCCTGGTTCCTGTCGATGACGGTGACGCCAGCAATGTGCGCCTGGTTCATGCGCTTGCCGGCAAACGAAACGGCGGCGCCCGCCGAACCTTCTTACGACAGCATCGTCTATCGCCTCTACCGCACGATCCTGAACCTGCTCCTCAAATGGCGCTTGGCTGCGATCGCGCTCATGGTCGGACTGCTTGTCGGCGCCGTACAGCTGCTCGGCACCGTCAAGACGGAGTTTTTTCCGCTCGGCGACCGGAACCAGTTCCTGGTCTATCTCGACTTCGAGGCGGGAACGGACGTTCGCCGCACGCAGGCCGAGCTGCGCAAGCTGACCGCTTGGCTCGCTGACAAAGA
>JAPPPC010000307.1:0-1439 GCA_028817685.1 Rhodospirillaceae bacterium | reverse complement strand
ACCCGGAGATCACCAGTCACGCCGCCTATGTGGGGTATGGCGGACCGCGATTCTTCCTGGCGCTCTCGCCGGTCGATCCGGATCCGCAGCGAGGTTTCGCGTTGATAAACACCCGCAGTGTGAACGATGTCGCGCCGCTGATAGACCGGGTCAACGCGTTCCTGGATGCCAATCTGCCGGGCGCGCGGGCCGATGCCAAACGGATGTGGTTCGGCAGCACGGAGCCGGGCGTCGTGCAGATCCGCCTGATCGGCCCGGACGGCGAAGTGCTGGCAGACCGCGCCGAACGGTTGATATCGGCCTTCCATGGAATTCCCGGTACGGTCGGCATCAAGCAGGATTGGGAAAACAAGATCCTGAAGCTGGTGGTCGAGGTCGACCAGACGCGGGCGCGGCGCGCCGGCGTGACGTCGAGCGATGTCGCCGGATCGCTCAACACCGTGTTCTCCGGGACCAGCATCAGCGACTATCGGGAGGGCGACAAAACGATCCCGATCGTGCTGCGCGGCGACGATACGATGCGAAATTCTCTATCGGGCCTACAGCGTGTGCAGGTCTATTCGCAAGCGGAGGACAAGTTCCTGGCCCTCGACCAGGTCGCCACCGTGCGTGCGGAATGGCGGTTCAGCCGCATCGAACGGCGCAACCAGCAGCGCACTTTGACCGTTGAGGCCCGCAACCCGGGCATCCCGGCACCGAAGCTGCTCGAAAGGGTGAGGCCCGCTCTCGACGCTCTTGACCTGCCGGCCGGGTACCGGTTCGAGATCGGCGGCGAGATCGAAGACCAGGAAGACGCCAACGAAAAGCTTTTCGGACTGCTGCCCTTTGCCCTGTCGGGCATCACCATCCTGCTCATCGGTCAGTTCAACTCGTTCCGAAAGGGCGGGATTATCCTGGCGACGATCCCCTTGATCATGATCGGCGGGACGTTGGGCCTGATCATCATGAGCGCGCCCTATGGCTTCATGGTGCTCCTCGGCTTTTTCAGCCTGGCCGGTATCCTGATCAACAACGGCATCGTTCTGGTGGACCGGATCGAGATCGAGCAGAAAGCGGGCCGTGAACCGCTGGACGCGGTTGTGACGGCGTGCCTGGCGCGGCTACGGCCCATTCTGATGACGACGCTTACGACGGTACTAGGCCTGATACCGCTGATCTTGTTTGGCGGTGCGCTGTTCTACGGCATGGCCAGCGTCATCGCCTTCGGTCTCATCGTGTCGACCTTGCTGACACTCGGCTTCGTGCCGGCGCTTTACACGCTGCTGTTCCGTGTTCCAGTGCGGCAATGAACAAAAGCAGGATCGTCTCGCACCGCTGTTGTGGCAACGCGATCCTGTTGAACTAGCCGAGTAATGTTGTTCCAGCCGGACTCGTACTTCCGAATATGGCTAATCCACGACCTGACTGAGCTCACCGCCGCACGTCCTATCGGCATCGTC
>JAPPPC010000460.1 GCA_028817685.1 Rhodospirillaceae bacterium | reverse complement strand
GAGCTGTATCTTGTTGATTCCGGTGCGCAATATCTCGATGGGACGACGGACGTTACGCGCACCGTCGCCATCGGCACGCCGAGCGATGAGATGCGCGACCGGTTCACGCGGGTGCTGAAAGGGCATATCGCGATCGCGACCGCGCGCTTTCCGGAAGGGACGTCCGGCGCGCAGCTCGACATTCTGGCGCGGCAGGCGCTGTGGCAGGCGGGGCTCGATTTCGATCACGGCACGGGGCACGGGGTCGGCAGCTATCTGAGCGTTCACGAGGGCCCGCACCGGATTTCCAAGGCGCCCAGTGCCGTCGCGCTGCGCGAAGGCATGATCGTCTCGAACGAGCCCGGCTACTACAAAACCGGCGGTTACGGCATCCGCATCGAAAACTTGGTCACCGTGGTGCCTTGCGCGGCGCTAGCCGGCGCCGAACGGAATATGTTCGAGTTCGAAACCTTGACCTTTGCGCCGATCGATCGCGAACTGATTGAGAGGTCGCTGCTCGACGCTGCGGAAATCGATTGGCTCAACGACTACCATGCAAAAGTATTTGAGAAGGTGTCTGACGGTTTGGACGCGGCCGGCCGACGGTGGCTCGAAACAGCGACGACACCGCTTTAATCCGGTACGCGAATACGTATTACGAGTACCGTTTCGCCTAATTCTTCCCCTTTAATACCATTTTAAGGTGCGTTTCGTATAAAGGCGCCGCAGTGAAACGCGTATGGTGGAGAGGCCGATGACCGGCGGCGACGCGATGTTCTGGACGGTCTCCAACGCTGTCTGGGTCGTTCGTGCGATTGCGCTTATCGGTCTGCTGGCAAGCTTCGGCTGGCGGTTCCATTCGGTTGCCAAGCTGAACAGACGGCTGACCGATCAGACGACCATATCGCGTCTGGTTCTCGACAATGTCGATCAGGGATTTACCCTCTTCGATCGCGATTTGAACCTCGTCGCGTTCAACGACCGGTTCATCGAGCTCATCGATTTCCCGCGTGATCTGACCCGGGTTGGGACTTCATTCGAAAGCTTTATCCGCTTTGCCGCTGAACGGGGTGAACTGGGACAAGGTGATGTCGAGACAATCGTCCGTCGGCAGATCGACGCGGTGACGCGCTGTGCGCCCCGAAATTTCTTGCGTCCGGGCAAGAATGGCCGCACGATCGACGTGCGCGGGAAACCCATACCGGGTGGTGGGTTTGTCACCACCTTCACCGACGTTACCGAACAGATGCGGGTCGAAGACGCGCTGCGGGTCAGCGAGCAGCAACTTTCCGAGGCGCAACGCATCGGCGATATCGGCCATTGGCGCTATCTGATCGGCACGCACAATTTCGAATGTTCCGAAGCGTTCTACCGGATCTATGGCTGGGATCCTGCTGAGTTCGCAGTCAGTTTCGAAGCGATTGCCGATGCGGTTCATCCGGACGATCAAGTACATGTCAGTGCGGTTCGAAAACAGGCAGGTAAGCGAAAAGAGGCCTATCGGTGCGAATTTCGGATCGTGCGGCCGGATGGAGAAGTCCGTTTCGTCCGCGGGGAAGGTCGTCCTGAGTTCGACGAAGAAGGGCAACTCGTCTCTTTCTTCGGCGTCAATCAGGATATTACGGAGCAGAAACAGATCGAGGAGGAGCTGCTCCGCGAACGGACTAGGGCGGAGTTGGCGAACCGTGCCAAATCGGAATTCCTGGCCAATATGAGCCATGAAATCCGGACGCCCTTGAACGCGATCATTGGCTTCGCCGACATCATTCGGCGCGAAGTCTTCGGGTCGGTCGGCAACGATAAGTACGGTGAGTATATCGGCGATATCCATGCCAGCGCGGAGCATTTGCTCGATCTCGTGAACGATATTCTCGACATATCGGCTATCGAAGCCGGCGAAATGCCCCTCGCGCCGGTCGATCTCGATATGGCAATGTTGTTCGATGAATGCAGCCGCGTCGTTAGGGAACAGGCGCGGTCAGCGAAGGTCGATTTGTCCGTCGCGTTGCCGCCAGCCGATGCATTCGTCTATGCGGATCATCGAGCCGTTCGACAGATACTGCTGAATCTATTGTCTAACGCCATCAAGTTCACACCGCCGGGTGGAGAGGTTTCCATTGGTGCGTCAGACTCTGATGAAATCTTTGCAATTCTGGTCTCCGATACGGGGATCGGTATTCCCGCGGAACATTTGGCTACCATCACACAACCTTTCGAGACCGGCAGCGACGATCCGCATACCAGCTCAAAGGGCAATCCGTACGTCCGTTCGAAGGGCACTGGCCTTGGCCTTGCCATCGTGCGTTCGCTCGCCAACTTACATGGCGGCGACATTGCCATCGATAGTGAGGAAGGCGTCGGCACAACGGTTCGCGTCTGGTTCCCGCGCCGCAGGCGTGAAGCCGCGTAAATTGCGCGGGCCGGCCCGCGAAGGTTTGTCGTCTTCGTAAGCTTCGTATATTTTGGGTCTGTAAAGGGCCCAATGACAAAACCTTCGAATTTCATGCCGTTTTCTCGATCGGTAAGGCTGCACAGCCGGTCACCGCGGGACGGGTAGGGGCCGATGGCTATCAACGCACCCGACCCGAATCCTGACGCAAGAACGGCCGATCCGCGCGACAGTTTTGCCGTCTATCAGGGGCGCCTAGCGGCCTCCGATCAACGGCATTCCGCCGATACGCGGATTCTATGGCGAATAATTCGTCTTGCGCTGCGGTATAGGCTTCGAGTTGCCGTTGCCATCGCAGCAACAATTGTCGCGGCGGTCTTCCAGCTGGCAATTCCGCCGCTGCTTGGTAACGCGGTGGACAGCGCGCTGGGATTGCTGCGCGGTGGTGCCTCAGAGGCAGACGCAGCGCGCGACGCGCTGACTTACGCGGCGCTGCTCCTGCTGGGGGCCTCTGTCTTACGAGGCGCGTTCACCCTGATCCACAACTACAATGGCGAGGCGATCGGCCATCTGCTGTCCTACGATCTGCGCCTTGCGTTTTACAACAAGCTGCAGACGCTCAGTTTCTCATTCCACGATCAGGTTCACACGGGAGAGTTGATCACCCGCGGCATGCTCGATGTCGAGGGCGTGCGTATGTTCATCAACACCGGGCTGCTGCGGCTGATTTTGTTGACGGTCTTGATCGGTATCGGTGCGTATCTGTTGTTGTCGACCGACCTTTTGCTTGGCCTATTGAGTCTCAGTTTCGTGCCTTTCGTTGCGTGGCAATCTTCGGTGGCGCGATTGAAGCTTCGCACGATGTGGCTGACCCTGCAGGAACGCATGGCTGCGCTCGGACAGATCATGGACGAGAACCTGACGGGTATCCGCGTTGTCCGCGCATTCGGTGCCGAGCCGTATGAGATTGAAAAGTACGATGTCGCTTCCGAAGAGGCGATGACGGTTGCGCGCAAGCGAATCAAGACCCGGGTCGCTTCGACGACGGTCATGACGTTCGCCTACTTTGTCGCTATGGGATTGGTGT